>NZ_CABTML010000094.1:0-39551 GCF_902485895.1 uncultured Anaerobiospirillum sp.
CTAGGAACTTTCTTTACACTATCAGGTACCATAAGTATTACCATTAAATAATATGTACAATTATCTATAATAATATCATTTAATAGTGCTAATGTAAAGAACTAAGATAGTGATTTATATATAATTTATTTGATATTTTGTCTATAAACGCTAATTCTCAGTCTTTTGGATCAGTATCTTACTATATTTTACATCCGACTTAATATAAATATCAAATTACAGCATAAATAAAGGATTTTAGATCTAATTTCTTGAAATGATTGTTGATATAGTTCTCAGTATAATGTAAAATATACTAATCCACGAGGATCAATATTTTTGAGGTTAACTGAGATGGCTATTTTAAAGAATTTCCCAGTAATGGAAGTACCAGAATGGGCTTCTATTACTGAAAACAAGTATGTGGTCTATTGGACCAATGATAAAGACGGTCGTCATAAGCATCATATTGGAAAACTTGTCTCAGGACTCTCTAAGAGTGGTAAACGCCAATTCCAGCCTAATCAGAACTTTAAAAGTGAGTTTCCATGTCTGTTTAATGACGTCTACGGAAATTACTCTGTTGGCGATAGTCATCTTATTTCTGGAATATATGCGGTTAGTCTAAAGCTATCTGCTGCATGTGGACTCTATCAAACCGTTCAGTACGCATTTGGCGCTAAGACCGGTAATGCCATTATGGACTATGCAATGATGTGCTTAGCGTCTAAAGACAATACCGTCTATCAGCTCAATAACTTTCTTGCTAGCTACATGCACTTCTCAGTTTCTGCTTTAAGCTCCTCAAGCATGACTACTCTTTTAACTAGCACGATTACAGATAGCATGATTGTAAACTTCAAGAATGCGTGGATGGAGGAGTACATAAGAAACCATGATGTTTCGGAGGTTTGGCTCAGTGTAGACGGGACAAACGTAGACTCCAAGCTGGTTGGAAGTGCTTTGGCTGCTAAAGGCAATGCCAAATCAGGAAAAAGCGTGGATATCATTAGCCAGATCTGGGCTGTAGATGCTAGCAATGGCATGCCAATAACATGGAGTGTAATTGAAGGTAATGTTCCTGATTGCAAGGCATTTGACAACATTTTGTCGCAACTTAAAGCGTCAGGCATTAAGGTCAAAGGTGTGCTGCTAGATAGAGGTTTTGCTAGTGAGCAGATAATGAACGCTATTACTGATTTGGGGCTAGAGTACATCATCATGCTTAAAGGTGCATGTAACGGTTATGATGAGATGTTCTCATTGTATGCAGATGCCATTCGATGCAATGTCATGCATCTTATTTCACGAGATGGACTTTATGGATGTACATCTAAGGCACGAGTATTTCAAAAGAGCTCAGAACCTACAACAGTTGGTTTGTTCTTTCATCACCTCAATGCAACAGAACGTAGTGAGCATCTAAATACACAAGTTTTTGATGCTATTACTGACGCTAAAGCAGCTATTGATACCCATAGAACACCTGAGATTGATTCAAAATTTAAGAGCATTGTTAGCATAGTGAAAGGTGAAAAGGGGCAACCTGATTCTGTAGCTGTTAACTATGCTCAGTGGCAGAAGCTGTTCGATTCAAAAGGATTCTTTGCAATTGCATCTTCTTTAGAGCTAACGGCATCCGAGATGTATCCACTGTATGCATCAAGAAACGCATCTGAAAATGCATTCACACAAGTTAAAAGTATGCTTGGATTTTATACTTTAAGAGGTCATTCGGATGCAAGTGTTGAGGCAAGGATTGCAGTGTCGTTCATTGCCTCGGCTCTGTGCGCTCAGTTTGTTCTTGCTTGTGCGAGTGCTAAGTCTGAAACTAATCTTATGCTAGGCAAGTTAAAAAGAGTTGCTGTAGTGAATGGCATAAATGGTGGTTTTTACTCACAGTTTTCAGGTGAAAAGCAGGTAAAATCGTTATTCAACGTGCTAGGTATTACTAACTCAGACCTTTCTGATTTAGCTACTCAAATGAACCAGATCTCAGATCGTATTAACATTTCAGAGTTCAGAACACTATGTTCTTTTGATAAAGATGGAATTCTTAGCCAATCAGATAGACATCATCTATCAATGCAAGGAGAAACGATAGAGCCATCATGCATTGTCGCCAAAGAGTTTGATACGATCCCAGTAAAACGCAAGCCTGGTCGTCCAAAAGGAAGTAAAAACAAAAAGACTCTTGAGCGAGAAAGGCATGGAGATACGCAAGCAGTCAAACCACCTGCTAAACGTGGAAGACCGTTAGGCCGCAAGAACAACAAGACTCTTGAACGAGAGGCTGCTGAAGCTTTATTGCCTCCAAAGCCACCTGCAAAAATAGGACGTCCAAAAGGCAGTAAGAACAAAAAGACTCTTGAGCGAGAAGCAGCATTAGCATTACTCCCGCCAAAGCCTCCGGCTAAGCGCGGTAGACCGTTAGGCCGTAAGAACAACAAGACTCTTGCTAGAGAGGAGGCTCAGGCATTGTTGGCAACAAATAATGTTATGCAGGCCAAACCATCGAATGAAGCCATAGGCATTATGCAATCTGATGCTCATACTACTGTTGCAGTGCAGGTATTACAGCCTTCAAAGCCAAAGGTTGGACGACCAAAAGGGAGTTTAAATAAGAGTACAATTGCCTTTAGAGAACGAATGGCTAAGGAGTTTGAGAAGGAACACCGAGGCAGAGGTCGGCCTAAAGGTAGTAAAAATAGAAAGACTCTAGAACGAGAAGCAAAAATGATTAACAATTAAGTTAGCAATAGGTTACTTTTTAAAAAAGTATCGGATTTACTGCTAAATTTATTAAATTGATCCAAAATTTAAAGAATTAGCGTCTAAAGACTATAAAACTTTGATAGTAATTTATATGCACTTTATTTGAGACTGGACATAGTTGTCCTTTAGTAAAAGGACCGTATTTATCGCACCTATACAGAGTGCCTGATGATTGCTCTTATAACCAGGCCCTAGTGGCTCTACAAAAATTGATTTACTTTTAGCAGACTAAAATAAGGTTCTTTTTTAAATTAATTTGTAGTAGCTGTAATGTATCATGCTATTTTAGGCCACATGGCACTTTATTTGGCTGTGTATTAAATCTAGCTTAGATTTAATTTAATCAGACCAACTATTGTTAGTATTTTTGAATTGACTGAATATTGAAGCTTAGCAACTGGGATGCCTAAAATGTAATACTTATCGTAGTCCAGTCTATGCTTTTTTCTAAATAATCTATATTTAGAATAATTATCTGAATCTTGAATGTCACAATCTAAAATTAGCTCATCATATCTTTTTTGAAGAAGATTTTGTGGACAATGTTTTTCTTCTTTAATAATTCGTGCAGCTTCAGAGTATATTGTTTTTTCATCATCTTTAGAAAGTTTTATATTAAGAGCTACCTTAATAATCATATGGTAAAAAAACAGCCAAAAAACTTCTTGTTTCTTGTTAAATAAATTCTTGTTTTTTAAATAATCAAGAACTAGTTTAACAATTTCAATACTCTCAATTGACAACGTTGAGTTCTTTGAATACATGCTTCCTGTTATAGAGTCAGCTCTGCTAATTAAATATTTATAATAAAGATTTGAGTCAAACAATATTGTTTTGCAATGGCAAAGATATACAGTTTTAAAATAGGCATCCTCAAAAGAAAGCCCTTCAGGAAATCTTATATTATTATCAAATATAATTTGAGTCCTGATGATTTTATTGCATACTGACATAGATGTTGCAGCAATAACCTCATCAGTTAAAGCTTGTTTACCACTCAAATCAAGTTTATTGCTCTCTTCAGCTCGATTAGTTGCAATAGGATTTTCATCATTGGAGACGAGCTCACTACCAAAGCCCAATACATCGATATCATTGGTGATTTGCTTTAAGCATTCTTCATAGGCTACAAGGTCTATATAATCATCAGAGTCAACAAAAGTTACAAACTCTGGGCAATTTCCTCTATCTGAAGCCCATTGTTGATTTAGCAAATCTAACGCTGCATTGCGAGCAGACGAAAGTCCTCCATTTTCTTTATGGATTACAATGATGCGTGAGTCTTTCTTTGAATATTCTTCAAGAATATCCCCACATTTATCAGGACTACCATCGTCTACGCAAATAATCTGTAGGTTCTTGTATGTCTGATTTATTATGCTATCAAGACACTTTGGAAGATACTTTTCAACCTTGTAGACAGGAACAATAACAGCAAGTTTTGGGCTTTCAGTACTGTTTGATAATTCTAGAGTCATAAATTAAATAAATCATTATAAAAAAGGCTGTGAATATCACAGCCTAAAAAAAACTAAACTCTGGATGCTGACCGAACTTGTTTAATTTCGTTAAGCTTTGTCAGAACTCTATTTAATGCAGGTAAATTTACCAGCATCAAATCAATATCGATTATTGTAAGATCTTTTTGTCGTTCAGTATGTGAGCGCACACCGATTACATTAATCTTTTCATTAGCTATTACTGTGGTTACATCACGAAGCAGGCCAGGGTAGTTTAGAGCCACGATCTTAATGGTAACGGTAAATCCATTAGCTCCTGCCGAGTCACCCCACTGAGACGAAACAACACGCTCAGGATTTTTCTTCATCAGCCCCTTTAGCTGTGGACAATTAGCCTTATGGATCGATATACCTCGACCTTGAGTAATAAAGCCAATAATCTCATCACCAGGAATTGGCTGACAGCACTTAGCAATATGAGTCATCATGGTACCAATGCCGTCTACCATGATGCGACCCTTATTATCTGCATGACGCTCGCGCAGCTGTTGATGAGTTTTCTCAGAGATTAAAGAGTGTAACTGCAGTTCTTTACTTGAAGAATCACGCTTGAATACACGCTCTTCAAGGAAAGATATGATCTGATTTACCTTAATATCGCCCGCACCAATACCTGCATAGATATCGTTTACAGTACGAACATTAAAGCGTGCAATTTTCTCTTTAAGGAAAGCTGCGACCTGATCTTTGTTAAGTCCAATACCATGGCGAACAACTTCACGCTCTAATATATCTACACCAGCTTGTACGTTCTTATCGTAATCAACCTTTCTAAACCAGTTAACTAACTTAGAACGAGCTCTAGATGTCTTGATATAGCCATTATCTGCGTTGATCCAATCACGTGAAGGATTAGGTTCCTTTTGTGTGATGATATCAACTTGTTCACCAGTCTTGAGCTTATAAGTGTAAGGAACAATACGTCCATCTACCTTAGCACCAATACAGCGGTGACCAATCATGGTATGAACTTGATAGGCAAAATCTAAAGGTGTAGCACCAGTAGGCAGATCTACAACTTCACCTCTAGGAGTAAAGACATAGATTCTATCTTCAAATACCTGCTTTCTAAATTCGTCTAGAAGAGCACCTGACTCAACCATATCATCACGCCACGCAAGCAACTTACGCAGCCAATTGATACGTTGCTCTACACCAGAACCTAAGCCACCGCCCTCTTTGTACTTCCAGTGAGCAGCAACACCAAGCTCCGCCATTTGGTGCATGTCATGAGTTCTAAACTGCACCTCAATAGCCTTATGGCCGTCTCCATACACTACAGTATGAATAGACTGGTATCCATTTGGCTTTGGGTTGGCAATATAGTCGTCAAATTCTTTTTCGATATGCTCCCAGCGAGTGTGGATGATACTTAAAGCTGCATAACAGTCTTCAATCTTATCAACGATGACACGTACTGCACGCACATCAAATAATGAGGAGAAAGGCAAATGCTTACGTTGCATCTTTCGCCAAATACTATAAATGTGCTTTGGACGACCATATACCTCAGCGTTTTTAATGCCGTTTTCGCTTAAAAGCTCTTTTACTTCAGAAACAAAGTGATCAATGTAGCGCTCTCGCTCTACACGTTTTTCACCTAGCTCTCGTGCAATTTCCTTATAGTCATCGTTATGCAGGAAGCGGAATGCAAGATCCTCAAGCTCCCACTTGAGCTGACCAATACCAAGACGATTGGCTAACGGCGCATAGATATTTGCAATCTCTCTAGCAATCTGCAGCTTATTTTCTTCAGATGCGTGTTTTGCTGCTCTAATTACAGCAATACGTTCTGCAAGCTTAATGACAACAGCTCTAACGTCATCAACCATGGAGAGCATCATGCGACGCACACGATCTACCTGTGTATCGGTACCTTTAGTGTTAAGGTTTTGTAAGAAGCGAATTGCCTCCATATCCTTAACTTTCAGCAGAAGCTTTTTGATACCAGGTCCAAAAGTCTCTTCTACGCTATCTAGGTCTAAAACCTTTGCCTCAAATGGTGGATAAAGGAACGCCACTAACAATGAATCCAAATCCATATTGAGGTTCATCAATATGGAAATAATCTCAGCTGACAAATTACTCTGAGCTTTAGGATCGATGTACAGAGTTTGACGAGATGCACGAGCGCCCTTACGGTTCTCTGATGATTGACTCTGATCATCATTACCCTTATCAGACGAGCTTTGCTGAGCCTGCTTATCCTGATTTGGTTTGCTCAAAGAGTTATTTGCCTCAATGCACTTAAGCACATAAAGATGACAGCTATGCAGCTTTTCTTTTTGTTCTTGAGGTAAATTAAGTTTTGCTGCCCATTGGTCAAAGTCAAATGAGGCCTCATGAGTGTCTCTTAAAGCAACCATATGCACTCCTAACAGCTTTAATGCAGCAGAAACTAAATATTTCTGCTAAAGCAGAGTCAATAGCAGGCGAGATTAAAGATTATGCCTGTCTGATAATTGTAACAGCTAACTACCCCATGCACGCATCATGTGCAATTATTGTAAGAGCTGTAACAACTTGGTTCATTTCCTTAAAAGCAAACTATTTTTGCTCTGGAGAAAATACCAGCATAATCTCGATATGAGTAGTACGTGGGAACATATCAATTGCTCCCCAAGAGTCTAGCTTGTACCCAGAGCCAATAAGCTGAATACAATCTCGAGCTGCAGCCAATGGGTTGCAAGAAATCATAATGATCTTCTTTGGCTTGAGCTTGCCCATGAAAGACACTGAGCGCTTAGCTCCGCTACGACCTGGATCCATCACAACCACGTCATAGCTGTCTTTTGCCCACAGCTGAGACTCAAAAGGCTCTTCAAGATCGGCGACAAAGAAACGAGCTTTTTCTGCATCAATACCATTTTCTTTGGCATTCTCATTAGCTCTACGCACCATGTCACTGACGATATCAATACCAACTACAGTCGCTCCTGCTTTTGCCACAGGTAAACTAAAGTTGCCAAGACCAGAGAAAAGATCCAGCACCTTCTTTTCTGATGATGGCTCAACCTCTTTAAGCACCTGCTCAATCATGAGCTGATTTAACTTGCCATTAACCTGCACAAATGACGAAGGAGAACAGAAGATCTTGCAGTCGTTTGACATTACAAACATACGACGCACATCTTCATCACTCTCGCCAGTAATAATGCGCTCTCTTACAACCTCAGTGTCATCAAGCTGTTTAAATGGCTCAAGCACAGAGACTACTACAGAGTATTCTTTGCTGAAGTCTTTTAAAAGAAGCTCATCTTTTGCATTGAGCTTTTCTGTCATACGTAAAAGCACGCCTACTGCACCATCACTGTCTAACAGCTCGACGTGACCAATGCTTTTCTTAGACTCCATACGATTGACAATAGCTTTTAAAGGCTCAAGCAATGCATTATTGCGCTCGGTTAAGACCTCGCAATTAGTAACAGGCACTAAATCCTTGGTCTTTGCACCTCTGAAGCCTAAGTGTAGTTTTCCGTGATCACCACGGATAGCTAATCGGCATGCTCTTCTATAGCCAACCTCATCAGAACGCAGCACAAAAGAAGGCTCAGCAATTAAATCAGCAGCCTGAATGCAAACAGCATCTAGCTCCTTTTGTTTAGCAGCATTCTTAGCTGCAGCTTGCTTTTTAGCTAAGGTATGCTTAATGGTGCTATTTCTACCAAGCTTTGATGAGCCTTTGGCTGTACTTACCTTAGTAGACTTAGCTTCTTTAGTGCCCTGAATAACACTCTTACGCAGCAATGAAGCCACACCTTCAATCTTAGCGCTTAGCGCAGTCTCATAAGGCAAATGCTCTAACGGACAGCCGCCGCATTGATCCTGTAGAGGACATGACTGAGCACGGCGCTCATCTGAGGTTTTAATATACTTAGTTACTTTTGCTGAAAAGAACTTATCTTTGCTAGAAAGAGATCCTGCTACGCCATTTGATGCAAAAGGTACTACTCTTGCGATCTCTGATGGCATCAGGTCTTCAACAAAATATACCATGCCGTCCTTTTTACATACGCCACGACCTTGTATATCTAAACTCTCGCACTCCACCTCAAGTGCTTTCGGTGCAGTTACTTTCTTCTCAGAAGTATAAAATCTTGCCATTATTTGCTCTTGAATAACTAAGGTGCAAAGCACCGTTACTTACTAAAAACAGCTGTCGCAAGTTGCGACCCAAACTATGGATCTTAATTTGCGACAGCTGCCTTAAACCATATTACGAAGTCTACTCTTCTAGTGATTGCTTCTTAGACTGTCTCTGCCTTTTTCTCATACCAGAGTCAATCATAGCAAGCATAGAATGAGCAAACTCCATGTCAATTTCTGCTTCTTTAGCTTCAGCATCGGCTATTGCCTTAGCTTTAGCTCTTTCTTTTAAAGCTGCCTTACGCTCAGCTTCTTTAGCCTTTTGAGCTGCCTTTTTCTCAGCTTCCTTTATTTTGGCTGCTTCTCTTTTAGCTGCAGCTTTAGCTTTTTCTGCCTCGCGTTTAGCTGCTGCCTTTAATTTTTCAGCTTCTTTCTTTGCTGCAGCTTTGGCTCGCTCTAATTCTTTCTTTTTTTCAGCTTTAGCCTTTAGTGCAGCTTTTTGCTTAGCCTTTTTCTCTTCAGCCTTTTGCTTATCAGCCTCTTTTTTAGTTCTAGAGGAAGCCTTAGATGCTCTACTCTTTCTTTTAGTAGGAGCAGCATCTAACTTAGGCGTTTCATGTGCCTCATCAGATATGGCGTTTTTAGACACCTCAATATCTAAAGATGATTCTGAAGAATCTGTAGCATGAGGCTCATTAGCTCTATCTGACTTAGTATCATCAGCCTCATTTGTCACATCGGCGTTCTCTAGCTCACATGCATCAGATAGCTCTGCGTTAGAGACATTATGCTCCTCTTTAATTACAGCATCTGATTGAGATTCAGGAACAGCAGGCTCCATAACAACGTCGAGATCGCAGGACTCTGTCGATTCAGATACCTCAGCTTTTGAGGCATTATGTTCCTCTTCAATTACAGTTTCTGACTGCGATTCAGAGACACATGCATCGATAACAACGTCGGTATTGTCTAGCTTATAAGCCTCAGATAGCTCATCCTTTGAGGCAGAATGATCATGCTTACTTGTGATATCTGATGCCATTGGTTCTGCTGTAGCAGAATCATTTTCTTTATAAGTATCTGGTTGCTGCTGAACAGCATTCTGAACGACAGCTCCTGACACTTGGGAATCTAGATTGAGATACTCTGTCAGGAAATCAGGTGCATCGTCTTTATCACGAGGCACATTTCTGTGCACATGATTAAACTGTGAGACATAGCCTCTAGGCGCAACTGGCTGTACTGGAGCAGTAGGTTCTTTACCAACATTACTATTATTGTTTTCTGCGCCTAGTTGTGCTTGAGGATAAGCCTCAAAGTAAAGCGGCTTCTTGCCACTTTGTTCTTCAGTTGTATGCATGTAACTTTGCATACCCACTGAAGCAGTGCTTGTTGCATGACTGTCATTGGTATTGTTAGAACTGCTATTGTTTATTGAGAGCTCTGAGCCACCATTGACTACTGTTTCACTTTGAACACTTGCACTTTGAGCTTGTAATTTTTTATCTTGTTCTTGGGCTAGTCTTTGCTCTTTGAGTGCTCTAACCTTGGCGTTTCGCATTTGAGCGTACTCACGGTACAAGCGTCTGCTTACAATCTCTTTACCGTTTAATAAACGCTCAATCAATGCTCCTGTTAGTTGTTTTGCAAGCTTGACACTCTCTGGCATGGCAAAATCACAGCGGACAATGTCTCTAATCTGTTCACCAGAGAGCACTGGCCCCATAAAATCATGCGGTAGATCTTGGTAGCGCTGCATATACTCTTCATTGACAAAGCCATTTCGCATTGCCATAGCAAGATAAGCATCAGATGTATCTACCCTGTTGTATGCGTAGTATGAGCTACTGTCCTCTAAACGACGCCCGCGCACTTTAGATTTTGGGAACATCATGCCACTGTCATCGTCAGTATGATTAGACATACTGCCAATGGGACGAAAAGACTCATTTGGCTCTACCTTATGAGCCGCAGCGATCTTTAAAGACTCCTCTTGGGCAATGACGGCACTCATTGCATCTTTATCTACTTTGAAAAAGCCAGCACCAAAACAGAAACGATAGTAACTGTCTTTTTCTAACAGCAAACCCTCATCATCTCTCAAAGTTAAGGCGTAGCCCATAGACTCAAGTAAGGTAAGCTCAAAAATTCTTAGGCTTAATTCAATATTTTGATTATTTTTGATTGCCTCAAGAGTAGATACATAAACACCAAAAAGCTTAATATCTTGATTTTGGGATTTATATAGATGATGCAAAAGCTCATTGATATAGACAGCACAAAAGTGCTGAGGCAGAGGGAAGATATAGCCGCTTTCAGAGCAATCATAATCAGTAAGGAAGTACAACTCTCCCTTACTGCGTTTTAAACTTAACTTAAGCGGGGTAAATGGCTGAAAGAGCGCCTGAGTAGAAGAGTTCATGCGTTTGCCATTGTTAACCACAATCGACAACGCACCATAGTTTAGTGAGAGGGCCTCTAAGATCTGACTATGTTCCTGAAAGTCGCGCACGTGGTAAATGTAACACGGCTCATGCTCAATTACTGCTGCCATAAACTTAAACTCACAGGAATGTCTTTAGCATGCTCATGGTCATCATCTAGCATTAACCACGAGCACCATATCAAGCCTTACTTATCCTCAAAGTCAGCATAGCCAAGGCTCTTGAGCGCACGCTCATCATCGGCCCAACCTGCTTTTACTTTTACAAATAAAGATAAAAATACCTTACCTTCAATAAGCTTTTCGATATCGTGTCTAGCTTCAGAGCCAATCAGCTTAATACGACTGCCACCAGATCCAATGACCATCTTCTTCTGACCATTGCGCTCTACAAGAATAGCTGCACTAATTCGAGTTACGCCGTTTGACTCAATCTTGTACTCTTCAATTTCTACACTTACTGAGTATGGTAACTCATCGCCCATTTGTCGCATGAGCTTCTCGCGGATGATCTCTGCAACCATGAAGCGAGTAGAACGATCAGTAATACTATCCTCACTATAGCAATGATGACCCTCAGGAAGTGCCTGTCTGATCATGTCCTTAAGGACTTCAAGATTACTGCCTTTTAGAGCAGATACAGGAACAATATCCTTAAAGTTCAAGGTGTTCTTGACCTTTTCAATCAATGGTAACAGCTTTTCTTTGTCATCAAGCTTGTCGACCTTATTGATAACAAGAACCACAGGAGCAGATGTACCCTCAAGCTTTTGACGAACCATCTCATCATCTTCAGTCCAATAAGTCGCATCTACTACCCAAAGAACCAGCTCTACATCACCTAAAGATGACTCTGCAGCACGATTCATTAAACGATTAATGGCTCGCTTTTCAACCTTATGCAGACCAGGAGTATCAACGTATACAGTTTGGTAGATACCATCGGTATCAATGCCTAGTACACGATTACGAGTAGTCTGTGGCTTTCTAGATGTGATAGAAATTTTTTGACCGATGAGGTGGTTCATTAAGGTGGACTTACCTACATTAGGACGTCCAACAATGGCTACGAAACCGAATTTGGTTTGTTCCAATCTTTCCTCTCTGCTCTAGGAGCTTATATTTCAAATGTGATTGCCACAAAGCAGCATTGCTCTGCTAATTTAACGCATTAGTCGGCTATGACAGGCCTTTTTCAGACAAGTACTCTAAAACTGCAGTTGCAGCTTTCTGCTCAGCGCGTCTGCGAGAAGAACCCTTGCCTCTGAAGATTTGCTTAATGTCTTCAACAGTGACTGAGACTTCGAAAATCTGATTATTATCGCTACCAACAATATTATCAATGCGGTAAGTTGGCAGTTTTTTATGCTTTGACTGTAATAATTCTTGCAGTGTGGACTTAGGATCCTTTTGCGACACGTTAGGATTGATTGCCTGTAAGCGGTCGTGGAACCAGCGCAACACTAAATGACGCACAATCTCAAATTGCTCATTACAGTCAATAAAAGCGGCACCAATAATGGATTCAACTGCATCTGCAAGCAAGGAGTCACGACGAGAGCCACCTGACTTGAGTTCACCTGGGCCTAACAGCAGGCAATCGCCAATCTTAAACTCACGTGCAAGTTGAGCCAGAGTAGTTTCACGTACTAACACTGAACGCATTCTAGTTAGCTCGCCCTCTGGGCTCTCTGGAAATTGGGCATACAGCTCTTTGGCGATAATCATGCCTAAAATAGAATCGCCAAGAAACTCAAGACGCTCATTATGACGTGTGCCATAACTGCGATGAGTTAACGCCTGCTGCAGCAGTGAAATGTCTTGAAAAGCATAGCCAAGCGTCTGTTCTAGATGCTGTATGCGGTATATAAAGTTAAGATCTGTTGTCATCACTTTGCTAATTCAGCTTTAAGAAGTGATCACCCTATAACCCCCCAAAACCAAGGATATAGCCTCTGCTACACCTTTTGACAAGGGAGTGTGAGGGACTATAGGGTGCACACTAATTTAATGTAAGAGAACTCGTGCTTCCTAAGAAAATAGGAGCGAAATCGTCTAAGTATAGCAAGACATAAGGTGATAGCGACGCTTGTTTGCACCTTTTTCTCTAATCTAGCCTAGTTCTTTGTTCTTACTTATCATCGAAATTAAAAGACTCCCTAATGCTTATCACTAGGGAGCCTTAATTAATTACTGGATAGAGCCAATACGCTCGTATCTAAAGTCTGTTGGGTAAGTGAAGAAAGAACCATTGGTGTCGGCATAGGTTAATGACATCCAAATGCAAACTGCCTTACCAACTAAGTACTTTTCAGGTACAAATCCCCAGAAGCGGCTATCCTTGCTATTATCGCGATTATCGCCCATAACAAAGTAGTATCCCTCAGGCACAACCCAAGATCCGCGCATGGCACCACGCTGTCTGTAATAATACTGAGACAAGTCAGGTGTTCTTTCACTTATCTGAATCTTATGCTGATTTTCACCAAGAGTCTCATCGTAAACAGTAAACTCATGGGTGTAAGTAGCGGCTTCATAGACAACCTTACCTGCAGCTACCATTGGTACAGCTACAGGAGACTCGCATGCTTGACCATTTGAATCTTGCTCAATGGAGTCAACAGTTACCTTGCCTACATTGCAAGCCTTACGAATATAGACTTTTTTATTACTGAAAATAACTTCATCGCCAGGAAGGCCAACAACGCGCTTGATATAGTCCTGTGACGGGTCCTCAGGGTATTTAAATACCACCACATCACCGCGATCTGGAGTACCTGTTCTTATCCATATCTCATTATTTACGGGATTTCTTATGCCATAAGACCATTTAGATACAGCAATAAAATCACCAGATAACAAAGTTGGTTCCATAGAGCCTGATGGGATACGGAATGGTTCGTACACAAAGGCCCTAAACATGAAGATGAAGAAAATGACAGGGAATATGGCTGCACAAATCTGTACGAAACCTTCGCCATCTTTAATCAAGTTTAGCTGACGCTTTGTCAGGTCTGTGCGAGTTGCCTTCGCCTCTTTATAGGCCTTCATTCGCGCTGGACGTAACTTGATAAAATCGTATACATACATCGCTCCTGTGAATACACAGAAGAGAACCAACAGTATAGATATGGTACTTATGAACATACTAGGCCTTCTATTCCTTGCCTACCTTTAAAATTGCTAGGAATGCCTCTTGAGGCACTTCTACTTTACCTAACTGCTTCATACGCTTCTTACCAGCTTTCTGCTTTTCTAAGAGCTTACGCTTACGGGTAATATCACCACCATAGCACTTTGCAAGAACGTCTTTACGTAAAGCCTTTACAGTGCAGCGAGCAATGATTTGTCCACCGATAGCAGCCTGAATTGCAATATCGAACATTTGACGAGGGATGAGCTCTTTCATCTTCTCAACTAAAGCGCGACCACGAGATTGAGCAATAGAACGGTGTACGATAATGGCTAAAGCATCAACACGCTCTTGTGCAATCAAGATATCTACGCGAACTAAGTCACCACGCTCGAAGCGTTTAAAGTTGTAATCAAGCGATGCATAGCCACGTGATACAGACTTGAGGCGATCAAAGAAGTCTAATACAACCTCACTCATTGGTAATTCATAAGTAAGAGCAACTTGATCACCGTGATAAACCATTGAGGTCTGTACACCACGCTTTTCCTGGCACAAGGTCATAACTGCGCCAACATAAGCGGTTGGCATCAGCATACGGCACTCAGCAATAGGCTCACGGATCTCGGAGATATTACTAATTGGAGGCAGTGCAGCAGGGCTGTCAATATGAATAATTTCACCAGAGGTCAGTACGATCTCATAAATTACAGTTGGGGCTGTAGTAATGAGGTTGAGATTGTACTCACGCTCTAAACGCTCCTGAATGATCTCCATGTGCAGCATTCCAAGGAAGCCACAGCGGAAACCAAAGCCAAGTGCAGTAGAGTTTTCTGGCTCGAAGAACAGTGATGCATCATTTAAAGAGAGCTTATCTAATGCATCACGGAAGGCATTGTAATCATCAGTATCAACTGGGAACATGCCTGCATAAACCTGTGGCTTAGCCTCGTGGAATCCAGGTAGCGCCTCAGGAGCAACATTGCGTGCGTGGGTAATGGTATCGCCTACAGGAGCACCATGAATGGTCTTAATACCACAGACGACCCAACCTACTTCACCGCAGTTTAATACTGGCACATCGACACGCTTTGGAGTAGAAATGCCCAGTCGTTCTACATCCCATGCCTGACCAGTACTCATGACCTTGATCTTGTCACCCTTACGTAAGGTGCCATTCTTAACACGGACTAATGACACTACACCAAGGTAATCATCAAAATAAGAATCAATGATCAGAGCCTGCAATGGAGCATCAGGATCTCCATTTGGAGCTGGGATAGAGTGAACTAAACGCTCTAATACATCCTCAACACCTAAACCAGTCTTTGCAGAGCAGCGGCAGGCATCATGAGCTTCCAAACCAACAATATCTTCGATCTCGAAGATTACCTTCTCAGGATCAGCAGCAGGCAAATCAATCTTGTTAAGAACAGGAATAACCTCAAGATTAAGCTCAATAGCCTGATAGCAGTTTGCAAGAGTCTGAGCTTCTACACCCTGGCCAGCATCAACTACTAATAATGCACCTTCACATGCAAAAAGAGAGCGAGATACTTCGTAAGCAAAGTCTACGTGACCTGGAGTATCAATGAAGTTAAGCTCGTAGGTATTACCATCTTGGGCTTTATACTTTAAAGTCACAGCCTGAGCCTTAATAGTAATGCCACGCTCACGCTCAATGTCCATTGAGTCGAGAACCTGAGCTTGCATTTCACGATCGCTAAGACCGCCACAAACCTGAATAAAGCGGTCTGACAAGGTTGATTTGCCATGATCAATGTGAGCAATGATCGAGAAGTTGCGTACTAATTTCTGGTCAAAAGTGTTAGCCATGATGAAAGTAAAAAGTTCCTAAATCTGGAGTTCCAGGGTAATCCCGTTGGCTGCCTCAGCGGCACTCAAAAGCGATATCTAGATCTTAAGCTAGCTCTCTATTATATCTAAAACATGTATCTTTTAGATCGTAACTGACAAATGCACTGTGAATAGGCCTATATTACGGTACTTCAAAGCACCCATTAACTAAAGTCTAATCATGCGGTGCGCTGGTCGATCTCCAATGGTCGAATCAACCTCATGAAACTGCATAAAATGATTCAAAGGGTATGCTCTAAAAAGCTTTAAATTATGGTATGCGACAAGACCTGTTAAATAGTCTGCAACGATTCTTACTGGGTATCCAAGCTCAATAAGACGCTTACAGGCTGTCGGAGTTACTACATATAAAGCAGCATATATTAAAACTCTTCGGCGATTAAAAATGGCATCAAGTGTGTTATTACGCATACCTAAACGCTGGAAGTAAAATCCTTTTTCTTTGTTTGCATAATACTTCTTTGCGCCAGGCAAACTCTTGATACCGATGTGAGATGAAAAGTTAATGATGTCCCAAGGCTCTTTAATACAATCAATATTGTCTAATGCTTCATAAACATCTTGATTAAGAAGCATATCGTCCTCAAGGATTACTGCTCTTTGCACTCCATCATCTAAGATCTTTTGATAAAGTTTAAGATGGGATAACGCACAGCCTTTTTCTGGTAAAGATAGCTTGTCTTCGACAAGTAGCTTTCTGCCACCTGTCATTTCTAAAATGTTTTTATCCTCATCTGCAAATAAAGCTTTCTGCTCTTCTGTTAATGCCCTACCATTCACACCCTCAAAAAACTCATAATCAACTCCTTGGGCATCTAATAGCTTTGCCATGCGCTCGCGACGCTCAGTTTGGCCCTTGAGATTGATTACATAGTACTTGAGCTTTGTAGCGTTTAAGTCTTTAACTGTGCTCATGTTAACCATTGATCCTTGTCAATACATATTCTGCTAGTGATACAGGAACCTCACCCACAACTGAATACTCATATTTTAGCGCTTTTTTGCGCACAACCGAGATGGTTCCATTTGTAAGTACAGGATATAGAACTGCAGAAGGATCATTCTTATATACCCTAAATGAGGTTACACCATCTGAAAACTCTTGATAGGTACAGTTTGGACCGCCTTGTGCAAATTTACCAGAATCAACTAGCTGATATACGTTTGGAATCTGCAGCTCAGGCCACGGTAACGGATCTTCATTATTTTGAGCCTCCGCAGCTTTATCAGAGTTGACGTTGCTTAATGAACCTTTTACAGCGCCAGTCGAGCCCTCTTGAGTACTGCTATTAGCTTTATCTTGAGAGTGTTCAGCTTGAAACCTATTAAATATCTCATCATTAATCGGGAAATTTAGACTAGTTACAGACCTGCTATCCATGGTAGTCATGCGCTCAATGACAGATCCTTTAGGGTCAAGAATAGTCAGCTCAACAGGAAAGTCAGACTCGTCCTCTTTGGCTAGCAGATATGAATAGCGTAAGTTCTCTTGAGGCATTAGCCTTAAGATACTAACGCGCTTACCCATCACTCTAGTTCTGCCCATAAAAATACATGAGAAGCTATTGAGCGACTTGTCTGAAGCAAAAAGACTGTCCCAAATAAAGGTTGGATGCCAGGATAACGGCAAGGCAGTCATTGTACTATCGTTATAGTCAAATCCTTCGCCATCCCTAAGCGCATACCCTTTAATTTCACCATTTAAGGTTTGCCATAAAGTGTAATGACGACCATTAGCACCAACACTTTGCAAAGTAATAAATGGGGCGATACCTCCAGGATTTGATAGAACTACAACTGATTGAGTACTTGAATCACGCACACGTGCTCTAGTTTCTTTAAACGAATCAAAACACTTATTTATATGGTTTGAGTCTATTGGACCAATGGATGAAAGTGGAATAGTGTTTGATAAGTATGAAGTATTAGCCTCAAGAGTATCGACCATAGGCTCATCATGAGCAAAGACATTTGTTGAATAAATACTTGCTATAAGTACAGTTGCAAAACTGTAGAAACTAAAAGCATGGCGCACTTTGGTTACCTAAATTAACAAGCTACAAATACAAAAAAGGCCGTATCGCGTGGACACAGCCTTAGCATTATCTTATTAACAATCATTCTAACAGCTTTGATACTGATAGGATAACTATTGATTCAAACTATCTTGAAGCAGTTTCAGTAATAAAGCCCTGCACATAAGAATTAACTTTATCAAGTTCTTCCTGTCGAACTTTGCTTAAGTCTGTCTTATCAGCTGGCGGAGTTGGTTTAGCACTATCGTTTACATTGTTATTTAGAGAAACGATATCACTCTCATTAGTCTGAAAAGCTGCTAAGTTTAACCCATTAACAGGGCCTACATTGTTTGATGCAGTTGTTGCGATGTTATCCATTTGCACGTTGGATGCATTATAGACTTGCATACCAATTACAGCCACTGTAGCGACAGTTGCAGCAACAGCTGTTTGAATTAAAACAGTGCCTGCTTTTTTCAAAGCGATAGTTGGCATAGCTAACTTAACTTTACCAGTCTTATTTACATCTTGCTGCAAGCTAGACTGATCAAAGCTACACTCGCTTTCATATGGAGGAACCCAGGCTTTATCTTGATCATCAATTGCTGCCATTACTTTGTCGGCGAAATTAAAGTCGACTTTTTCAGGCATTTCATCACGCAAGGCGCTACCAATTAAAGCCCAGTTCTTTAAATGCTCTCTAACCTCAACTGAGTCAAAAGACTTTAAGTCCTCCGAACTTAGATGCTGGCAACGGCCATCAAAAAGTTCCGAGGCCTTTAAGAGTTTCTCGTTAGTTTCTGATGACTGGTTTCGCATAGACTGCTCCAAACTATAATCCCCTTTCAAAGCGAGCCATTTTTTCTTCTATATGTTGTCGTGCTCTGAAAATTCTCGATCTTACGGTTCCTAGAGGAGACTCCATAATTTCAGAAATCTCATCATAAGACAATCCCTTTACTTCACGTAAGAGGAGGGCTCGTTTTAAATCCTCAGGAAGCTCATTTAATGCCTCATTAATAATATTGCTAAGCTCATGAGAGTCGAACAAAGCGTCAGGGCCCTCATTTGAAACCAACATACCGTGAACGTCATGCTTAGAATTGAATTCAGGATCATCAACATCGACTGCATAACGATGTTTATTGTTGACTTCTAAGTAAGTTTTAGCAACATTTGAGGTTACTCGAAACATCCAAGTATAAAAGGAACTTTCGCCACGGAAAGAGTCAATTGACTTGTATGCACGAATAAATGCTTCCTGTGCAATATCGTTAGCATCAACAGGATTGCTTACGAACTTGTATGCGATATCGCAAACCTTATGTTGATAACGAAGCACCAGAATGTTGAAAGCCTGCTTATCACCTTGCTGAACACGCTTTACCAGCGCAATATCTTCAGCTGCGAGTGATTGTGCCTGCTCTTTAGTCATCATAATGATTCAACATCCTGTTTAGTCCTATAGACCATTGAACTTATTAAAAAGTTCCCTAGCTGAGGTATTCTCACAATACATACACTATTTGACAAGACTAAGATAGAGATCTTAGACATTCGTGTAGAACAATAAGATCGCAAGACTACTATGCATAACACAAGTATAAAGCATACAACGGTCAACTCCGACAATTAATGATCGTTTTGCATTAATATATCGCCCTACTTTAGTGCACCACTTATCGCATAAAAGACGATTTAAATGCCATTTTGTTAGCAAGTCTTGAAGAAGTTATTAAAATTCAGGTTTGTATTAGGCTAAAATCTGATTAGCTTGGCTCTTGGCATAGCACAAGCCACATCTGTGAAACTCTATTTGACCGCTTTAGCTTTTAGCTGGCACTTGAAGCAACTTCAAATACCCGCGATCAAATTCACTACGATTTAAGGGCTCCATTATGGATTACACAACAGACTGCCTTGTTATTGGCAGTGGTGCCGCAGGTCTAACTTTGGCATTAGGTATTGCCAAAAGTGCGAAAGTGATTGTTTTGTCTAAGGCTGACGTATGCGCTGGTTCAACAAACTATGCCCAAGGTGGTATAGCAGGCGTATACAACATTAAGGATGATCAAGACTCGATTGAGGCTCACATCAAAGATACCTGTATTGCAGGATCTTTTATCTGTGATGAAAAAGTAGTTCGTGAAGTGGCAGAACATGCTCATGACTCAATTCAGTGGTTAATTGATGCTGGTGTTCCTTTCGATCTCAAGGAAGAAGAAAAGAGCGCCGAACAATCACCTTATCATCTGCATAGAGAAGGCGGTCACTCTCATAGGCGTATCTTCCACGCAGAAGATCACACTGGCAGATCGATCCAGGAGACTTTAGTTGCACGTGCAAAAGAGCATCCAAACATTACGATCTTAGAAGATCGCTATGCTGTTGATCTCATTACAACTAAAAAGCTGAATATGCCAGGCAATCGTGTACTCGGTGCCTATGTGCTGAATGAAAAAGACGATCAAGTAGAGATCATTAGAGCTCGCTTTGTAGCTCTCTGTACAGGTGGCGCATCCAAGGTATACCAATACACATGCAACCCAGAGGTTAGCTCTGGTGATGGCATAGCAATGGCTTGGAGAGCTGGCTGTCGCGTAGCAAATATGGAATTTAATCAATTCCACCCAACGACTCTTTACAACGCAGCTGATCGTAACTTCCTGTTAACAGAAGCGTTACGTGGAGAAGGTGCTACCTTAGAGCGTAAAGATGGTACACGCTTTATGCCAGAGTACGATGATCGCGGTGAACTTGCTCCTCGTGACATCGTAGCAAGAGCTATCGATCATGAAATGAAGAAAACTGGCGCTGACTGCATGTATTTAAACATCAGTCACAAGCCGGCAGACTTTGTTAAGAAGCATTTCCCAACTATTTACGAACGCTGCTTAAAGGTTGGCATCGATATAACCAAAGAACCAATCCCAATTGTTCCAGCAGCTCACTTCAGTTGCGGTGGTGTGATGGTGGATAGCAAGGCAAGAACCGATATTCAGGGACTCTATGCCATTGGCGAAGTTGCATATACTGGTCTGCATGGTGCCAATCGTCTTGCTTCAAACTCTCTTCTTGAGTGTGTAGTTTATGGTCAGGCTGCAGCTAAAGATATTACTCAGCACCTTGCAGATGAGAATATAGATGAGCTTGAGCAAATCGATATCCCTGCTTGGGATGATAGCCGTGTGAGCGATTCTGATGAAGAAGTGATCATTACCCACAACTGGCATGAGCTTAGACTCATGATGTGGGATTATGTTGGTATTGTGCGTACTAATAAACGCCTGCAACGTGCGCTCCACCGCATTAACCTTCTTAAGAAAGAGGTTGCAGACTACTACTCACACTTTAGAATCTCAAAGAATCTCCTCGAACTGAGAAATCTACTGCAAGTTGCTGAGATCATTGTGTACTCTGCTCAAGAGCGTAAAGAGTCTCGTGGCCTTCACTACTCATTGGACTACCCAGAACAACTGCCAGAAAAGAAAGTTACGATCCTTTGTAAGGATCAAATTGTTTAATATTAGCTAGACTAATATATCAATCAAGGCAGGAATATCCTGCCTTTTTAATACCTCTTAATATATTCACGAAGGCTTCAATAAGAAAACATGGGTAACCCAAAAAGAATAAAAATAATGGGAACTTCTATAAATCAAAATAGATTAATACTTAGAGCACATTGTTGGTGTTAAGTATGGATGAAGTACAGACTTGTGAACAAAATCATGACTCTGAGATACGTTGTTTCGTGATATTTATGACAAAAACTCAGCAGATTTTGACTAATCTTGGCACACTAATCCCTCCAGTACCTTTTGACAAGATACCAGATATCAAAATGTTTGGTGGAGGATGCCAACTAAAATGGTAGCGGTAGCCCTAGAAACATTAAGCGCTTGATGTTATAGCACCATACTAGCATATGGTGATAGCTATCAGCCCTTTTTTTACCAATGGTTCTAAGAATGTCACCATCCCAATGTGCAATTTGAGCAAAGACATGCTCTACCCTAGCTCTTGTTTTGGATTTCTCACGATTATTCTTCTTCTGCTCATCTGTTAGAGGGGTATTTCTTTTTCCTTTCTCGCATACAGCAGGTTTGAGGTTGAGCTGCTTAATTTCATCAATTTGTTTTTTACCGCTATAAGCTGAGTCAGCGTACAGGGATTTGCCATGATCTTCTTCTCTTACTAGAGGAGCAATAACCTGGGAGTCATGTACGCAGGCTGCTGTTGTAAGCATGGAAGTGATCAGCTTGGTTAAACAGCAAACTGCGATATGCAATTTGTAACCATAATAGCGATGACCACCTTTTTGTGTCCATCTTGAATCAATGTCTTTTTGGCGTTTCTTGGCTGGATGATCATTCCAAAGTTGATCTCCATTACCGTCTTTTATCACCTTGTTCTCATCTCTAGTGTTACGTTGAATAGGCACGTTTGTAAAAGATGAATCAATCGCAATAGAATCGCTATTCTTTACTTCATCTAATTGTGCAATATGTTGCATCGTGAGTATGTTGATGAGCTCAAATACGCCAGCTTTTATAAAAAGCTCACGGTACTTCCATATTGTTTTTGAGGAAGGTACTAGTGTCACATCAATGTCTAAAAATGCAAGAAAAGACTGACGGTCCAAGATATACTTGTGAACCATTGCATCACTCAGATTGAAGAGGATTTGCAAGATGAAAATCTTAAAGAATATGATTGGGTCATAGCTAGGTCGTCCTGCATTTTTGCGAGAGTACTTGCTTCGTGGACATGATGATTCGGTGAATGGTTTCAGGATAACATCATCATGGTCATGGGACATAGTGTTATCAACTGAAGCATTGTCTTCCTTGTACTTAGATATTGCGGTTTCAATAACAACTCGTAACTGATCAAAATCGATACTCTGATCAATGCTTAAGAGATCTGGTTCTCTTGCAAGCAGCTCCTCACGTGAGGGTGGTAATAGAAGATTTGACTTAGTGGTGGCGTTAATATATGATCTTGACATAGTTTGTATAATGAGGGTATTTTTTTTGTTTTTTTGAAAAAATGATTATATCATTATTACCCTCATTTTTTTCAAATCAAAAACCATCAACTGAGCCGATGTATATCAAGTTTTTGAATTATAGAAGTTCCCTAATATTTTGTATACCAGAGCTAGTTATCGGCGGTAGTGAGATTGCTCTTTGTGAAATGCTCTTAGCACTAAAGGAAACTAACATATTTGATCTTAGTGTAATCACTTTTAACAAGATAACACACCCTAGATACAAGTATTTCTTTGAGGAACATGGAATTACAGTTTTAGATGCCTCTAAAGATGAAACAAAACCAAAGTTTCTTAGAAATATTCTTAGATTGCATAAAGCAAGAAAGTATTTTAAACAGCAAGATATCATTGTAGACTTTAAATATACATATGCTTACAGATTTTACAGAGGCATAAAAAAGCCTAAAATTTGCTGGTTACATTGCGGATTTAATTACTTTCAAAACCACCTAAATGCAGAGTTACTGAGCAAATACGACAAGGTAGTTTGCTTAAGTAATAATATCATTCATGAAATAAAGGAAAATTACCCATTATTACAAGACAAAATAGTACGCATATACAACCCGATTAACGTTGAAAGAATACTTAATCAATCCAATGACATAATGTTTTCAACGGACGGACGCTACTTTGTTGCCGTTCAACGGCTTGATCCACATGAAAAAGATGTAGAAACCGTTATTCGAGCGTTTAATATATTCGCAGAAAGTAATAAGGAATTAAAACTCTACATTGTTGGTGGTGGCTCAGTAGAGTACACAGACTATCTTAAGGGTCTATGTGAAACAGATAGGATTATATTTACAGGTGAACTAAAAAAACCCTATAGTATGATAAAAAATGCAGAAGCTTTAATTCTTTCCTCGAAAATGGAAGTAGGCGAAGGACTGCCTATGGTACTCCTGGAATCCCAAGCACTTAATACATTATGCATATCATCTAACGTAAAATCTGGACCACCTGAGATTCTGTTAAATGGCCAAGCTGGTCTGCTTTTTGAGACAAGCAATCCTGAAGACTTGGCAAATAAATTAACTGCCGTTTGTTCTGATCAAGTAGATGTTTCAAAGCTAGTACAATACGCCAAAGAACAGATAACAAGATTTTCGAGTAAAAAATCTGCTGAAGACTTTATAAAGGTAATTCACGAAATTCGCACTGAATAAGCCATATAAAACATGGTTTTTGACGTTGAAGACCGACACAATTAAACGTATTTTATTAATTATCTGCGATCAACTATTTTAACGTTGAGTCTTCCGCCAGCCATTAACTAGAATATATTGTGGTTGGCTCAAGACCATTTGACAAATAGAATAATGAAAATCATTGCACCTTAATACCAAAAACCTTTACTAATTTCCCTTTATCATTATATGAAATCTTCATAAATGGAACGCCAAGAAAATAGTATTTATCTACTTGGGGTCTATGCTTAATTTTAAAAATACCAAAAAATTTATATATTCTGCAGGCCTTTAACTTTCGTAAGTAAATAAGCTCATCATAATGATCAAAGAGATAATTAGAAGAAATGCGATGGCCTGATTTAATAATGTCAGCTGCATCAGTATAAATCCTCTCTTCAATGTCCTTATTTATACAGTTGCTCACAGCTGCTAAAACTAACAAATAAAAGCACTTCCAAAAAAAGTTATCTCTGCTGGAAAGAATATTCTTATCAGCCAAATAAGACATGATACTCTTAGCTATTAGAATAAAGTCATAAGAGTAATCATTAACTTTAGCTAACCCAGTGATTGAATCGGTTCTAGTCAGATACTTGTATGGATAACCAGGCATATAACATATTCTACGACTAAATAGAAGATAAATGAAGGTAAAATAATTGTCTTCAAAACGTAAGCGCTCTGGAAAACGCAAATTATTATTCTTAATTATTTCAGCCTTGAAAATAATGGACCATACAGCTGGGAATGTATTAACAATTACATCGTCAGAAATTTTTACAGTGCCATTATAATTCTGATAATTGGATATGTTATAACGCCCTTTTTTTATATTGCCATTCTCAGAAACTCTTTCATAGCCAAAACTTACGGCATCAATATCGCCTTCAAAATGCATGAGAGCATTTTCGAAAGTCGAATGATCTATATAATCATCTGAGTCAACGAAAGCAATAAAGTGCTCATCGAATGAAGCAGCACGTGTGCTCTTATTAAAGATGTAGTCTAAAGCGACATTTCTTGCGATTGACAAACCACCATTCGGTATCTCTAATACTTCAATTCTTGGATCTAATTGCTCATATCTAGACAAAATTTCATTACTATTATCCGGACTTCCATCATTGACGCAAACAATCTCAATGTCTCTAAAGGTTTGACAAATAATGCTATCCAAGCACTTTGCTAAATACTTTTCAGTCTTATATACAGGCACAACGACAGATAAAAACTTACTTTTCACTTCTAGAGTCCTTGTAGAACATTAACGCCTTATATCTAAGTAAGATAAAGTATATAGGCTTCGTAATAAGAGATATAGCTGGATTGCTACATTTTACTGATTCAGACAATAAAAAACACGGTTGAGTTGCCTCGAACCGTGTTCTTGATGATGCAAGTTGAACTTGCTATGTGCAGAGGAGTAGCATAATTGCTACGCCTGGCGATTAGCCCTGACGCTGCTTATGCTTTGGATTATCGCAGATGATGCGAACTACGCCGTGGCGACGTACCACTTTGCAGTTACGGCAAATCTTCTTAACAGAAGCACCAACTTTCATGATATCAACTCCGTTGATGGACGGGCCGTAATGCAAAGTGCTTACGGCCTTAGAAATTAACGTCCGTAATTCCTGAGATTAGCCTTACGCATGATATCACCGTATTGCTGATTCATACGATGGCTCTGCAGCTGAGCTACAAAGTCCATGATTACTACAACAATAATCAGTAATGAAGTACCGCCGAAGTAGAACTGAACATTGAACCAGTTCATAAGCAGCTGCGGAATTAAGCAGACTAATACCATGTAAATCGAGCCAGAGAGTGTCAGACGAGTCATCACCTTATCGATGAATCGTGCAGTCTGCTCACCTGGACGAATACCAGGAATGAAAGCACCACTCTTCTTCAGATTCTCAGCTACTTCACGTGGGTTAAACACAAGTGCGGTATAGAAGAAAGTGAAGAACACAATAGCTGCTGCATAAAGGAGCTCATAAAGAGGCTGACCTGGCTGCAGGAATAAAGAGATTTCCTGAAGCACATTAGCAACAGCATTCTCACCTTGACCAAACCATGAAACAATGGTGCCTGGGAATAAAATGATCGAGGAAGCGAAAATCGCTGGGATCACACCAGACATATTGATCTTTAAAGGTAAGCTGCTTCGTGGTTGTGAATAAATACGGTTGCCCATCTGGCGCTTAGCGTACTCAATTGAGATTCTACGCTGTCCACGCTCGACGAACACGACGAAGAAGGTAACTACGACCACTACCACGCCGATGATCAGCAGTGCGATGGTGGATAAATCACCTTGACGTGCTTGCTCGAATGTTGAGGCAAGTGCTGCAGGTAAGCCTGCAACGATACCAGCAAAGATAATTAAAGAAATACCATTGCCAATACCACGCTCGGTAATCTGCTCACCAAGCCACATTAAGAACATTGTGCCTGTAACTAAGGATACGGTGGTTACAAAGTAAAAACCGAAACCAGGGTTATCTACTAAACCAGGCATCATGTTAGGAATACCGGTAGCTATACCGACAGCCTGTAATGTTGCTAAGAATAAAGTAGAGACACGAGTGTACTGTGTGATCTTGCGTCTACCTGACTCACCTTCTTTACGAAGTTCAGCTAAGGTAGGGTTAATCACTGCCAATAATTGGATGATAATCGACGCAGAGATATACGGCATGATACCCAATGCCAGCACTGATGCACGCTCTAAAGCGCCACCGCTGAACATATTGAACATACCGATGATGGTTCCGCTCTGATCATCAAAAAGTCGCTGAAGAACGTCAGCATTGACACCAGGAACAGGAATGTAAGAACCAAGTCTGAACATAATCAGACCGATTAATACGAAGAGCAAACGGGAACGAAGTTCGCCGTTGCCGCCATTAGCCTGAGCCTGTGCTTCGCGACCCTTTTCCAGGAGCGATTTTCTAGCCATGCAAATCTCCAAAAGAGCGCACTACGTGCGCTCCGCGATTACTTGTTCTTGGCAGCTAACTTTTCAGCCTTGTCCTTCTTTGCCGGCTTTACGATACCGGTAGCAGCAAGCTTGTCTTGCAGAGCCTTCTGCTTAGCAGCAGAACGGGCAGCAGACTTCTCACGACGAGCAGCTGCAGCTAAGGTGTATGAAGCGATCTCAACAGAGCCACCAGCAGCCTCAATGGCAGCCTTAGCACCGCGAGTAACAGCTAAACCCTTGACCTCAACCTTACGAGTGAAGTTAGGAACCTTAGAAAGAACGATCTTAACGTACTTAATCTTCTTAGAGATTAAGCGAGCCTTTAAGAGGCTTGCCATGTCAACTACATCACCCTCAACGCGGTTTAAGTCGTTGAGTAAAACTTCTGCAGTAATGTCAGACTTTGGTGAGTAGAAGCCAAACTTAGGCAGGCGAATCTTTAAAGGCATCTGGCCGCCTTCGAAACCTGGGCGGACATTTGGGCTCTTACGAGCACCTGAACCCTTGATACCACGACCACAGGTCTTGCCTAAACCAGAGCCGATACCGCGACCAACGCGAACGTGCTTGCGGTGTGAGCCCTCAGCAGGCTTAAGAGTATTCAGACGCATTATTGTTACTCCTCAACCTTAATCATGTAGCTAACTTTGTTGATCATACCGCGAACAGAAGGAGTGTCCTCGAGCTCAACAGTGTGACGAATGCGACGTAAACCTAAGCCGCGAATAGTAGCAACGTGATCAGGCTTGCGGCCGATGATGCTGCGTACTTGGGTAACTTTGATGGTTTTCTTCTCAGCCATTTTTTACTCCAAGATTTCCTTAACAGAGAGACCACGCTTTGCAGCGATCTGCTCAGGAGTACGTTGAGAAGCTAAGGCAGCAACAGTAGCACGAACTACGTTGATTGGGTTGGTTGAACCGTAGGTCTTAGCCAGAACGTTACGTACACCAGCAACCTCAAGAACAGCACGCATAGCGCCGCCGGCAATAATACCAGAACCTTCTGAGGCAGGCTGCATGTAAACCATAGAGCCTGAGTGCTCGCCCTTAACAGCGTGGAACAGGGTGCCGTCGTTTAAAGAAATGTTCTTGTTAATGTTACGACGAGCCTGCTCAATTGCCTTCTGAATAGCAGCAGGAACTTCTGAAGCCTTGCCGTAGCCATAACCAACGTGACCGTTGCCATCACCAACTACAGTTAAAGCGGTGAAAGAGAAGATACGACCACCCTTAACCACTTTAGCTACACGATTAACGGCAACCAGCTTCTCCTGAAGCTCGCCTGCCTGAGTTTCATCTTTGTGTTGCATTTAACTACACTCCTAGAACTTGAGGCCAGCTTCACGAGCAGCGTCAGCTAATGCTGCAACACGGCCGTGATACTTATAACCGGAACGGTCGAAAGCAACGCTCTCAACCTTAGCTGCTAAAGCACGCTCGGCAACAGTCTTGCCAATCAGCTTAGCTGCATCGATATTACCGGTGTACTTGAGCTCCTTAACCAGATCCTTTTCTAAGGTGCTGGCAGTAGCTAAAACGTGGCTGTCCTTGTCAATAATCTGAGCGTAGATGTGACGAGGAGTACGGGTAACGACGAGGCGAGTAACACCCAACTCGTGCATCTTAGCGCGTGACTTGGTAGCACGACGGATGCGAGATTGTTTCTTATCAAACATGGTTTTTACCTCAATCCTTACTTCTTCTTGGCTTCCTTGATACGCACTACTTCATCAGAGTAGCGAATACCCTTGCCCTTGTATGGCTCAGGTTGACGGTATGCACGAATGTCAGCAGCAACCTGACCTAAGAGAGCCTTATCGAAGCCCTTCAGGACGATTTCGGTCTGTGATGGGGTCTCACAAGTAATTCCCTCAGGAAGCTCGTGATCGATTGGGTGAGAGAAACCTAAAGCAAGATTTAATACCTTGCCCTTAGCCTGGGCACGGAAACCCACACCAACTAAGTTCAGCTTCTTCTCGTAGCCCTTATCAAGACCTACTACCATGTTCTGCAGTAAAGCACGGGTAGTACCAGACTGCATGTTAGCCTCAGCAGAATCGTCAGCAACGTTTACCTTTAAAGCGTTGTCAACGAACTCAACCTTTACTAAAGGATGAATGTTCAGCTGTAACTGGCCCTTCTTGGATTTAACGGTGATTAACTGGCCGTCGATGGAGACCTCGACGCCTTGAGGAACTAAAACTGGTTCCTTCGCAATACGTGACATGTCCCCTCCTATTATGCGACGTAGCAGACGACTTCGCCGCCTAAACCGTCCTTACGGGCGGCACGGTCGGTCATGAGGCCCTTTGAGGTTGAGATAACCGCAATGCCTAAGCCGTTCATAATGCGTGGAAGATCACGGCACTTCTTGTAGATGCGCAGACCAGGACGTGAAACGCGCTGGATCATCTCTACTACTGGCTTACCCTCGTAGTACTTGAGGCCGATCTCTAATACCTTTTTGGTATCGCCGCTTACGTTAACAGAGGCAATGTAGCCCTCTTTTAACAGCAGGTTAGCGATAGCAAGCTTTTGCTTGGAGGAAGGCATGGACACCATTACCTTGCCGGAAGCCTGGCCGTTGCGAATACGGGTCAGCAAATCCGCGATTGGATCTTGCATGCTCATGTGTTTCTCTCCTCTTACCAGCTGGCCTTGTGAAGACCAGGAATTTCACCGCGCATCATGTGCTCACGGAGCTTGATACGGCATAAGCCGAACTTGCGCAGGTAACCATGTGGACGACCAGTCTCAGCACAACGGTTGCGCTGACGGCATGGGCTTGAATCGCGTGGCAGTGCAGCTAAAGCCTGAACTGCAGCAAAACGCTCTTCGTCAGAAAGAGAAACAGAGGAAATCTTTGCTTTGAGCTCTTGACGCTTTGCGAAGTACTTGTTTGCAAGGCGCTCTCTCTTGAGCTCGCGGTTCTTCATTGAAGTCTTAGCCATTTAGGTTCGTCCTAATTACTTAGCCTGAGTGCGGAATGGGAACTTGAAAGCCTCTAATAAGGCACGACCCTCTTCATCAGTCTTGGCAGTGGTAGTGATGGTAATGTCAAGGCCACGAATAGTGTCAACCTTGTCATAGTCGATCTCAGGGAAGATGATCTGCTCGCGGACACCCATTGAATAGTTGCCACGACCATCAAAAGACTTGGAAGATAAACCACGGAAGTCGCGGATACGTGGGATAGAGATTACGATTAAACGCTCTAAGAATTCCCACATGCGCTCACCACGTAAAGTTACCTTACAACCGATTGGGTAACCCTCACGAATATGGAAGCCCGCTACAGACTTGCGAACCTTGGTGATTAATGGCTTCTGGCCGGTAATTGCGGCCATATCGCGTGCTGCGTTCTCAAGAACCTTCTTATCAGCAACAGCCTCACCGACACCCATGTTAAGGGTGATCTTCACAATCCGAGGGACTTGCATGACTGACTTGTAACCAAACTTTTCAGACAAAGCTTTGATTACTTCCTGCTTGTATTGATCATGCAGTTTCGCCATCGTTATTACTCCTGATAAAAACTGCTATTAAGCCTTGTTAGGGATGATTTCGTTGTTGGACTTGAAGAAGCGAACCTTCTTACCATCTTCAAAACGGAAACCAACCTTGTCGGCCTTGCTAGTGGATGGGTTGTAGATTGCAACGTTAGAAACGTCGAGTGGGGCTTCCTTCTTAACGATTTCGCCCTGGACGCCAGCCTGTGGATTGGCCTTAACGTGCTTAGTTACGAGGTTAACACCCTCGACTACTACTTTGTGCTCTTTGGTAAGAACGCTGATAACCTTACCGGTCTCGCCCTTTGACTTACCTGCGATCACAATAACTTCATCATTGCGGCGGATTTTCGCTGCCATGTTTTAGACCCCTTAAGATTAGAGTACTTCCGGAGCTAAGGACACGATCTTCATGAACTGCTCACCGCGAAGCTCACGGGTAACAGGTCCGAAAATACGGGTGCCAATTGGCTCGTGCTGGCCGTTTAATAAAACAGCAGCGTTGCTATCAAAGCGAATTACGGAGCCGTCTGCACGACGTACGCCCTTCTTGGTACGTACAACTACGGCGTTAAGTACATCGCCCTTCTTGACCTTGCCGCGTGGGATTGCTTCTTTGACAGACACCTTGATGATGTCGCCAATAGCAGCATAACGGCGGTGAGATCCACCAAGGACCTTAATGCACATTACGCTACGAGCACCCGAGTTGTCAGCAACGTCGAGCATGGTTTGCATCTGGATCATTTAAAATGCTCCAAGGTTATAAAGACAAAATTTCCCCTCTCTATAAAGTAAGAGGGCGCTGAATAGTACCATGAAAAATAAGAAACTGCAAGTTTTGTGTAGCATATCTCAGTTTTTAAGATCTTTACTTAAGCTTAATATGCTTGTGATCTCTTTTACATATGCGGTTTATACATACTTCAGCGCAAAAAACTTATCATGCGCTCTCAGAGCGAGAAGATCATAAAAATGGATTTAGCCGCCTTATAAACATAAGGAGAGTTTCTTAGTCTCATGATTAAAATAAAAAGGATCTTGTAGACAAGCCACAAGATCCTTTTTATCAATTAAACACGTTAAGTGTTCTTGATATTACTCTGCCTTCTCAATGACAGATACTAAGGTCCAAGCAATGGTCTTAGCAACTGGACGGCACTCGCGAATCTCAACGAAATCGCCAGTACGTGCCTCGTTGTTTACGTCCTGTACGTGGAACTTAGTGGTACGCTTTAAGATCTTGCCGTAGATTGGGTGCTTAACACGACGCTCTACTGCAACAACACAAGCCTTCTGCATCTTATCGCTAACAACGCGACCACGGAGGGTGCGTGCTACCTTTGAAGTGTTCTGAGTATCAGACATTTAGCACTACCTCTACTGTGCGCTCTCAGCGCGAAGCTTCTCTGACAGGATGGTGTTTACACGAGCGATGTCGCGACGAACCTTACGCATGTTGTCAGTGCTTGCAAGCTGATTCAGCTTGTGCTGGAAACGGAGATTGAACTGCTCACGCTGAAGGTCTTTAAGTTCAGTCTTAAGCTCTTCAACGGACTTATTACGTAACTCGCTAGCCTTCATTAGATCACCGCCTTACGAACGAAAGTAGTGGTAACTGATAACTTAGCAGCACCTAAACGGAAAGCCTCACGGGCTAACTCCTCAGGAACACCGCTCAGTTCAAACAGAACCTTACCTGGCTGGATTGGGCATACCCAGTACTCAACGGAACCCTTACCCTTACCCATACGAACACCGAGTGCCTTCTGAGTAATTGGCTTGTCTGGGAACACGCGGATCCAAACCTTACCAACACGCTTCATGCAGCGAGTTACAGCACGACGAGCAGCTTCGATCTCACGAGCAGTAATCTGACCACGTGAGGTAGCCTTCAGGCCGTATTCACCGAAGGATACTTCTCCGCCGGCGTAAGCTAAGCCCTCGTTACGACCCTTTTGAGTCTTGCGATACTTTGTACGCTTTGGTTGTAACATTTAAGTGTATCCTCCGTTACTCTGCAGCAGGGGCTTCAGCAGCCTGGGCAGGCTTCTTCTGACCCTGAGCGCGATCGTTACGACCGCCGCGGCGGTTGTTACGAGCACCGTTGTCGTTACGACGACCACGGCCCTTGCGCTCTTGTGCGTTGTCACGCTCGTTGGCTTCTTCCTGGTTTAAAGGCAGCTGGCCTAAAACTTCACCCTTGAAGATCCAAACTTTAACGCCGATAACACCGTAGGTGGTAACTGCCTCAGATAAAGCGTAGTCGATGTCAGCACGTAAGGTGTGAAGTGGAACACGACCCTCACGTAACCACTCTGAACGAGCGATTTCTGCACCGCCTAAACGGCCAGAGACTTCAACCTTGATACCCTTGGCACCAACGCGCATTGCATTCTGGATTGCCTTCTTCATAGCGCGACGGAACATTACACGACGCTCTAACTGTGAAGCAATTGAGTCTGCAACTAACTTGGCATCGAGGTCAGGCTTGCGAACTTCGCTGATGTTAACCTGAGCAGGAACACCTGCAATCTCGGTAATCTTACGGCGAAGCTTCTCAACGTCCTCACCCTTCTTACCGATAACGATACCAGGACGAGCAGTGTGGATGGTTACACGGATGCTCTTAGCAGGACGATCGATGACGATCTTGGATACAGATGCGTTCTTAAGTTCCTGAGTTAAGTACTTGCGAACTTCGAAATCGCTCTTGATGTTGGCTGGGAAATTAGCAGTTGATGCGTACCAGACCGAGGAGTAAGGCTTAGTGATACCAAGTCTTATTCCAATCGGATTAACCTTCTGACCCATCTTAACTCCTTTTAGCGCTCAGAAACGTAAATGGAAATGTGAGAGGTTCTCTTCACAATGCGATCTGCACGGCCTTTAGCACGTGGCATGATGCGCTTTAAAGATGGACCTTCGTCGATTAAGATGCGAGAAATCACTAACTTGCTGGAGTCCAGACCGTTATTGTTTTCTGCATTGGCGATTGCTGAGTTGAGAACCTTAGCAATTAAAGCAGCAGCCTTACGTGGGCTGAACTTTAATAAGTCATAGGCCTGATCAACTGGCATACCGCGAACTTGATCAGCAACTAAGCGAGCCTTCTGAGCGGAAGTACGAGCAAAGCGATGTACAGCTTTAATTTCAGTCATTGTCCTTACTCCTACTTGCCCTTCTTGTCCGTAGCAGCGTGACCACGGAATGTGCGGGTAGGTGCGAACTCACCCAGCTTGTGACCTACCATTTCATCGGAAACGTAAACAGGTACGTGCTGACGGCCATTGTGAACAGCAATCGTCATACCGATCATGGCAGGAATAATCATTGAACGGCGAGACCAAGTCTTAATTGGCTTCTTATCTGCACCAACGGCAGCCTGTTCAACCTTCTTTAATAAGTGCGCGTCAATAAACGGGCCTTTCTTCAAAGAACGTGGCATGTTATTTCCTCACTAACGATTAACGGTGACGAACGATGTACTTGTCAGTACGCTTGTTCTTACGGGTCTTGAAGCCCTTGCATGGGGTACCCCATGGTGAACGAGGCTGAATACCCTTGTTGCGGCCCTCACCACCACCGTGTGGGTGGTCGATTGGGTTCATGGACATACCACGAACAGTAGGACGTACGCCGCGCCAACGATTAGCACCAGCCTTACCTAACTGACGGAGCATGTGCTCTGAATTGCCGACTTCACCGATAGTTGCGCGACCGTTAGCAAGTACGCGACGCATTTCACCAGAACGCATACGTAAGGTAACGTAGTCACCCTCACGAGCAAGAATCTGGCAGAAAGTGCCTGCTGAACGAGCAAACTGAGCGCCCATACCTGGAACCAGCTCAACTGCGTGAACATTGGTACCAACTGGGATGTTGCGCATTGGTAAAGCGTTACCTACCTTGATAGGTGCGCCTTCACCGCTCATGATCTTGTCGCCAGCCTTTAAGCCCTTAGGAGCTAAGATGTAACGACGCTCGCCATCAGTGTATAAAACTAAGGCGATGTTAGCTGAACGGTTTGGATCGTATTCGATACGCTCAACACGACCTTCAACGCCATCCTTCTGACGCTTGAAGTCGATTAAACGATAACGCTGCTTGTGACCGCCGCCGATGTGACGGGTAGAGATGTGACCGTAGTTATCACGACCACCAGTCTTACGCTTCTCAACAGTCAGAGCTGGGAAAGGACCACCCTTCCACAGATCAGGATTCTTGATCTGAATAACGTGGCGACGACCTGCGGAGGTTGGCTTGGTCTTAATGATAGCCATTAGTTGCTCTCCTTCTCAGCTGCCTGAGCTGTAAAGTCGATAGTTGAGCCTTCTTTCAGGGTAACGTAAGCCTTCTTCCAGTCGGAACGAACGCCGATACCGTGAGCTGAACGGCGCTTCTTACCCATTACGTTAAGGGTGCGAACGCTATCAACCTGCACGTTGAAGATAGTCTCAACAGCCTGCTTGATTTCGTGCTTATCAGCATCCTTAACTACCTTGAAAACAAAGGTGTTATTTAACTCAATAGCACGAGTGCTCTTCTCAGTAATAATAGGTGCGCGAAGGATGTTCATTAAACGAGAATGCATCATTTGGTGATATCCTCCTCAACCTTCTTGAGAGCTGCAGCGGTAATTAATACCTTGTCGAAGCCTACGAGATTTACAGGGTTGAATGAAGCAGTACCTGGCTGGCAAACTTCAACCTTGTAAAGGTTACGAGCGGCTAAGAATAAGTTCTCGTCAAACTGCTCAGTAACAATCAGAACCTGCTTTAACTCGAGGTCCTTTAACTTGTTAACTAAAGTCTTGGTCTTGTGATCCTCTAACTTTAAGTCCTCAACGACAACTAAACGGTCCTGACGAACTAACTCAGAGAGGATGCTGCTCATAGCAGCACGGTACATCTTACGATTTACCTTCTGTGACCAATCCTGTGGCTTAGCAGCGAAAATGGTGCCACCAGCACGCCAGAGTGGAGAACGAGTTGAGCCTGCACGAGCGCGACCAGTGCCCTTCTGACGGAAAGGCTTCTTACCGCCGCCAGATACCTCAGAGCGGGTCTTTTGTGCCTTGGTTCCGGCACGAGCGGTACTTAGGTAAGCAACAACTACCTGATGTACCAGCGCCTCATTGAACTCGCGACCAAAGGCACTTTCAGATACCTCCAGTGGCTTACCGGCGCCAATCATCTTTAATTCCATGATTCCTTTACCTCAGGTTAAGCTTTAACACTTGGCCTTACGATCAGATCCCCGTTGTTGGCACCTGGAACAGCGCCCTTTACGAGGAGCAGGTTGCGCTCAGCATCGATACGTACGAGATCGAGACACATAACAGTGACGCGCTCGCCGCCCATGCGGCCGACCATCTTCTTACCCTTGAACACACGGCCTGGAGTCTGGTTTTGACCAGTAGAACCAGGAACACGGTGAGAACGGGAGTTGCCGTGAGTAAAGTCCTGAGTGCGGAAGTTATAGCGCTTTACGGTACCAGCAGTGCCCTTACCCTTTGACTGGCCAGTGACATCTACCTTCTTAACACCTTCTAAAGCGTCTACCTTGATCTCAGAGCCAACTTGATAAGCCTCAAGCTCGGATGGCTCTAAACGAAACTCCCATAAGCCGCGGCCAGCTGCTACACCAGTCTTAGCAAAGTGACCAGTCTCAGCCTTGTTCATACGGGATGCTTTACGCTCGCCGGTAGTAACCTGAATTGCGGTGTAACCGTCGGTCTCTAAATTCTTAACCTGGGTTACACGATTAGCCTCAACCTGGATTACGGTAACTGGAACTGACTTACCGTCCTCGTTGAAAACGCGGGTCATTCCAAGCTTGCGGCCAATTAAACCGATTGACATTGTAATTCCCCCTAACGCTAGCGAAGGCTAATCTGTACATCAACACCAGCAGCAAGGTCTAAACGCATTAAAGCGTCTACAGTCTTTTCTGTTGGCTCCACGATGTCTACTAAACGCTTGTGGGTACGAATTTCGTACTGGTCACGAGCATCCTTGTTGACGTGTGGGGAGATGAGGATAGTGTAGCGCTCCTTGCGGGTTGGGAGCGGGATCGGACCGCGTACTTGAGCGCCAGTGCGCTTAGCAGTCTCAACGATTTCAGCAGTCGAATGATCGATTAATCTGTGGTCGTAGGCCTTGAGGCGAATCCGAATTCTTTGGTTCTGCATTACAGACTCCGAAAATAAAAAGAACATGTAGGCACATGCCTTCCTGCTCAATTCCTTATGAAATCAAACAAGAGGACGGTCTAACTAAAAGATTCTCCCAAAATTAGGGAGTGTACCGCAGCCACGGCATGTAGCCGGAGGGCTGGACTGTGCTATCAACTTATATACCACTGTGACGTGGCGCACAGATTTTGTGGCGCTTATTATACAGATATTTCTGCCTTTAGCAAGAACTTCTTAGAAAAATTTTCTGCCAAGAAAATGTTTATTGCGCCACAGTAACAAAAAAGGCGTCAAGCTTGAGCCCGACGCCTTTTTTGTCATCTAGACAACCGATCTATTACTTACGTAAGGAGGTTGCGATAAAGTCCTTGAGGTCTGCCTTGGCAATAGCACCAATGTGCTGACCTACAACCTCGCCACCCTTAATAACTAATAAAGTAGGGATGGACATAACCTTATAGTTAGTTGCAGCTACCTGGTAGTCATCGATGTTGATCTTGCAGATCTTTACATCGTCCTGCTCAGAGGCAAGCTCGTCGAGGATTGGGCCAACCATACGGCATGGACCACACCATGGTGCCCAGAAGTCGAGCAGTACTGGCTTATCGGACTTGAGAACCTCAGCCTCAAAAGTATCATCAGTCAGATGTACAATCTTGTCACTCATAAATCTACTCCAGTGATAATAATGCAGTCGCTAATCTTAGCATACTGCAAACATTCAATTCATAACTAGCCGCACATTTGACAAATAAAAGCAACATCTTTGCTCGTAGTACACAATCTTTAAATCTGTTTCTTTTATATTTACTTTGCTAAAGTATGTTACGTGACATAGTTTTTCACATGATAGATGTATACAGGTACATTAAACACTAATTAACCAGTTATTAACTGGGTGCCAATAGGTTATGACATGTCTGATTATAATATTTTACTCGCAACTGACATTAACTACTTACCATACAGCTTTGTTACATGCCAATCAGTTTTAGATAGTCTTAACGCTCACCATACGTCGTCGAACTCAAATAACTGCTCCGATAATAAAAATACAAGAGAATCAGACAGAATCATCTTTCATATTGTTGTTGATGAAACTGTAAATACAGAAGAGCTTACTAAAAAGGCTGAAGCGTTTCAGATTAGAAATGAGCACATAATCGATGTTTTATTCATAATAAAGCAAATTGATAGCTCGACATTCAAAGGTGCACCTAAACTTAATGACGCTTTAAGTTCATATTACCGCATTGTCATCGATAGGCTGATTCCAACTGACATACCCACAGTTCTGTATTTAGACTGTGATTTGATTGTTCGTCACGATATTCGTGAGCTTTTCAATCAAACTGATCTCAGAGATAAAGTTCTAGCTGCATGTGTAGATTTTAGAATCGACGAGCAAAATTCCTTAAATCACTGCAGACCCCTGCCATCAAAGAATAAAAATCACAAAGATTTATATATAAGCAATAAAAATCATTTTAATGCTGGTGTTTTGCTGATAAACATGCATGAATGGCGTAGGCAAGAAATTGAAAGAAAGTGTTTCGAACTTCTAAAGACACATGCACCTATATTGCATGATCAGGATCTATTAAATTTTTTAATAAATGATCCAGTCCTATTAAACACCACTTGGAACTTTACCTCTTTTTACTATGTGCTTGGTTACGATGAATCTACCAATGATTTTTCGCTAATTCCTCCATCATTTAGCTCATCATTAACAAAGAAAATTTTTAATAACGTTCCAGATGTAAGTGAGTTTGTATCCATGGCAAAAGATCCCGCTATTTGCCATTTCACTCTAATAAAGCCATGGGCAGATCAAAATAATTTGCGTTACTACTTCATGACTCTGCCATCAGTAGCTGAATTATATGCAATGCACAAGCATTGGCATCAAACAGCCAAACACGTAGTCGAATTTAAGGACGAACTCCTGAAAGGATACTCTTATGAATATTCATTAAATGATTTCGGCCTAAACATACTAAACAATCAAATTATTAACGTCCAAACGAATTTTAAGCATTTGCAAAGAAGACAGAAACGCGACAAAAAGGCTCTTATAATAGCCATTTGTACTCTTGTCATGTTGCAGTTTACAACCTTATTTTTGTTATATATCGACTAATTTTTAGCTGCCTTAATTAGATTTTAAAATAGCAATAATCATTGCTACAGATAAAAATATTAATTAACACAGATCTATTTTATCTAGTCTTGATCTTACTTCCATTTGGTAGGCAAGGAACGCGCTTCTCTGTAGCTGATGCAGTTAATTAATTTTGTTCTTCCTGATCGTTTGCAAGTGTAGCGTTGTTCTTGCTGCCTTTTGGACGGCCACGACCTCTCTTCTCAATTGCTTCAGACAAGGTTAACTGCTTTTGTGCTGCCTGCTCGTTTGCAAGGGTAGTCTTGTTCTTGCTGCCCTTTGGGCGGCCACGACCGCGCTTTTCAGTTGCTGATGATGCGGTTTGCTGCTTTAGTGCTGCCTGATCGTTTGCAAGGGTAGTCTTGTTCTTGCTGCCCTTTGGACGGCCGCGACCACGCTTTTCAGTTGCTGCAGATGCAGTTAGCTGCTTTTGTGTTGCCTGCTCGTTTGCAAGGGTAGCCTTGTTCTTGCTGCCCTTTGGGCGACCACGACCGCGCTTTTCAGTTGCTGCAGATGCAGTTAGCTGCTTTTGTGCTGCTTGCTCATTTGCAAGTGTAGCCTTGTTCTTGCTGCCCTTTGGACGGCCACGACCGCGCTTTTCAGTTGCTTCAGA
>NZ_CABTML010000095.1:0-5686 GCF_902485895.1 uncultured Anaerobiospirillum sp.
AAGCGCTTGGCTTTGTTTTGCTGTTTGCTTAGTGCGTTACAGCGAGGACGTATTTTAATGATTTGAACTCACACGTCAACAGATTTTTTGAACTTTTTTAAAAAAACTTTAATCATTTTTAATAAAACCCGATATATAAGCCGTTTATAGCTCAAAATTTTTTTGCGTAGTTTCGTTACAAACCGCCTCATTTGATTGCTTTACTACCATATTAGCAAACGCTAACCACAAATATTTTGAGATGAAGCTCTTACTTTTTTACAAATACTGATGCACTTGAAGCCATTTATTGCGATGCTAGAGTTTCACACTCTAATGTGTGCGGCCCACGAAGTATTAAGAAAAAGGGCAGGACGCTTTCGCGCCCTGCCCTTTTTCTTTTAACATGAACCTAATCCTGCTTAAGGAATGACTTAATGTTCTTTCGATAGCTCGTCAAAACTCAATAGCTCTCTAAAGTGGAAGTAGCTAAAGGTACTTTCCATCTTGTTACGCTCATCTTGAGAACATGTACCTGTATAAATTGCTACTTTTGCTCCTGAGGTAAATACCTCTGCATCTGAAAGACCTGGTACGTGAATTATCTCTTCAGCTGCTAAGAGATCATCATGATCTAAAACACTCTCCTCATCAATTTTTAGATCTGCATTCATTGTCTGTTGATAGCCTGCCTCAAGGATAGTCTTAACGCGACGAGCTACTGCCTCACCTGAATCAATTAGATGAATCTTAGGTCCAAGAATAGTTGAGATCTGTTCTTTCAATAAAGGAAAGTGCGTACAGCCAAGCACTACTGCATCAGGAGCTTTTGGACCATGACATGACCATATAGGCTCTAAGATTTCTTTGAGCTTAACCATGTCACAAGCCTTATGGCAAAACTCTTCATATGTCATGCGCTGCTGACAGGCACTTAAAAGTGCATCTTCAGCTAGTCGTACTAAATCCTCAGAACCAATACGCATCACCTTACAGTCATAGGCAAACTCATTGATTAAGAAATTAGTATAGGCGCGGCTACAGGTTCCTGGTGTTGCTAATAAGACAATCGACTTGTTTTTAGAAATCTTAGCTGCCGGTTTAATTGCAGGCACCACACCTACTATGGGTGTATCGATAGCCTCACGGATAATCGGCAGCACTGTGGTACTAGCTGTATTACATGCAACCACTATCACATCAGGCTTAATGATGGAGCAGGCCCTATCTAAGAGATTCTTTACTCTATGCTGCAGATACTCTTCGCTCTTATTACCATAAGGAAATCCTTCATGATCAAATAGATAGTAGTAAGAGGCATTAGCATTAAGCTTGGCTGTTTTAGTGAAAACAGAAAGTCCGCCCATTCCTGAGTCAAAAAACAAAACACGTGCTGCTCTGCCTTGCAACATCTGACAACTCCTATAGTAGAACTGTTAGCAGCCTTAGTAGCTACAACTTTCACTCATGTGCAGATTGTACAACTCATATGTATCTTGCGTTAGCTTAAGTACAAGATTCTTTAGTGTCTCATCGCAAGGATCGCATATTGATGGGAGTTTTGATAACATGCATGGCACTTTACAGTTGTATGGGTCATACTATGAGCCTTTGACAACTAATAGGCTATAACCCTTTTTGTGGATGCGGGCATGTTACCAACTTTATTGACAACTACTGACAAAGACAGATACCAAGATTACCTTGATGAGAAGATCGAACGTGTTTTCAATCTTATAAAAGGCACTCTTGCTACTGAGGATAATGCCCTTGGATTAAATGACCTCAATGCGCTTACTCCAGAGGTTCACCCATCCTTACCTGAGCATTACAGAATGCGTTGTGAGTTTGCTATCTTCCATCACGAAGATGGTCAAATCGACTATGTTATGTTCGAGCCAGGCAGCAAGCCTCGTAAGATGATCTTTATTAAGGACTTCCCAGGTTGCACAGTCTCAATTAATCAGGCTATGGCAGCCTTAAGAGAGCATGTCATCAAGTACCCTGAGGTCAAGCACAAGCTTTTTGGCGCTGATTTCTTATGTAACACTAAGGGCGATGTGGTCATCTCCTTAAACTACCATAAGAAACTCGTTGATCCTTTTACCGATGAGGCACATAAGCTAAGAGAAGATCTTAAAGCTGCAGGTGTATCTTGTTCTTTAGTGGCTCATGCTCGTAAGCAAAGAATCACTATTGGCGATGACTTTGTCATTGAAACCATTCCAACTGTTAGAGGCGATATCAAGCTTAAGCAAGTCGAAGGTACTTTCTCTCAGCCGAACGCTACTGCTTGCTCAGCCATGCTTAACTTTGCCATTTCATGTGCACAGTCCATCATGAAAGATGTCCCTGCAGGGCAAAAGCGCGACTTAATTGAACTTTATTGCGGCTCAGGCACCTTTACCGTGACCTTAGCGCCGCTATTTGATAAGGTCTTTGCCACTGAAGTAGCTCGTGTACCAACTGAGACCGCCATTTTCAACATGAAGCTCAACGAGATCGAAAACATCAAGTTAGCTCGTCTTAGTGCCCTTGAGGTTACCGAAGCCTTAAATCACGTCCGCACTTTCCGTCGTCTCAATGAACTAGACATCAACTTAGATGATTACGGTTTCTCTACCTTGCTCATCGATCCTCCTCGTGCTGGTTTACAAGATGAAGAGGCCTTAAAGTTCACCGCTCAATATGACAATGTCATCTACATTAGCTGTGGCCCAGAGTCTTTGGCATCTGATCTAAAGTATTTAAGCAAGACCCACAAAATCGCTCGTGTTGCTTTCTTTGATCAGTTCCCATACACAAACCACCTCGAAAGTGGTGTGCTCCTCGTGCGTAAATAGACAATCAGAGCAAATGCACTAATAGTGCTATCAAAGCTTGTGCGCAGATAGACAATCAGAGCGCATGCACTAATAGTGCTATCAAAGCTTACATGCGGCTAGATCATTAGAAGTGTTTTAGACATGCGTGTGCCTAAATAGGTACGCGCATTTTTTTTGTATCTTTGAAATATCGTTGGTTGAAACAGTTATAAGTTTGCTGCTTTTAACTGGCATAAAAAAAGGCCGATGATTTCTCATCGACCTCTTTAAATATTCATTGGTGTGACTTTAAGTCACATACTAATGATTATTAAGCCATGTAGTTCTCTGGCATTGGGATCTGAGCAACGCCTGAGTCAACAGCTGCCTGAGCTACTGCACGGGATACCTTCTTGAATAAACGTGGATCCATTGGCTTAGGAATTACGTACTCTGGGCCGAACTCAAGCTTATCAACTAAAGCAGCCTTAACAACCTCAGCTGGAACTGGCTCTTGAGCAAGCTCGCGGATAGCGTGCATAGCAGCAAGCTTCATTTCCTGGTTGATGCAGGTTGCACGTACGTCTAAGGTGCCACGGAATAAGAATGGGAAGCACAGTACGTTGTTGATCTGGTTAGGGTAGTCAGAACGGCCAGTACCAATGATGATATCTGGACGAACCTTCTTAACTAACTCTGGCTCAACCTCAGGATCTGGGTTAGAGCAAGCAAATACAACAGCCTTAGGAGCTAAGTGCATTAAGTCGTCTTCGGTGATTAAGCCTGGGCCTGATACGCCTAATAAGATGTCAGCGCCATCACATGCCTCAGATAAGGTCTTAGGACCAGCATCGTTAACAAAACGTGGCTTTTCACCATTGTTGTACTGAGCACGGTCAGAACGAATTACACCGTGACGGTCAACCATGAAGAACTTGCTCTTGTCAGCGCCAGCAGCGATTAACAGGTCGGAACAAGCGATACCTGCAGCACCTGCGCCTACGCATACGATCTTACAATCAGCAAGCTTCTTGCCCTGTAACTCAATAGCGTTCAGGATACCAGCGCAGCTTACGATAGCAGTACCGTGCTGATCGTCGTGGAATACTGGAACGTTGCAGCGCTTGATGAGCTCACGCTCAATCTCAAAGCACTCTGGAGCCTTGATATCCTCAAGGTTAATACCACCGAAGGTATCAGCAATGCACTCAACAGTAGTAATGAACTCTTCTACAGACTTGTGCTTTACTTCAATGTCAATAGCATCAATTTTTGCAAAGCGGTTGAATAAGAGAGCCTTGCCTTCCATAACAGGCTTAGAAGCCAGAGGGCCAAGGTTACCTAAACCTAAAATTGCAGTACCGTTGGAGATAATAGCAACGGAATTACCCTTACCAGTGTAGCGGTATGCATCAGCAGGATTCTTAGCAATCTCACGAACAGGCTCAGCTACACCAGGGCTGTAAGCTAAAGTTAAGTCTCTTGCAGTCTCAGCAGGCTTAGTGATGGTGATCTTGAACTTGCCTGGTACTGGCTTCTCATGATATTCCAGAGCGGCATCGTGTAATGACTGTTGATCCAAGGTGTCCCCCTTAAATTCTTTAACTACCTGTGAATTCTTTAGCCATCTTAACAAAGTTGATGTAACCAAAGTTACTACGATCTTTGCTAAGTGAAATCGCCTAACGCACATGGCTCTCCATGCATTGGCGAGAGTTATTCATTGAAGACAGGAGAGCACTCCTGCCTTATGCCTTCTTGATCTAAAAGGACCTCAAGTAAACAACTTGAACAGTCTAATGCCATACATATTACTAAAAGTGCTAGCACCGTCTCGATTTTTGCAAATATCTCTCAACCGTTCTCATGATCTTTGATCTGACTCTCAAATCGCTACTATTAGACAGTAGAAAAGCACTTATCCCTTGCAAAACGAAAATGCTCAAGATCTTTTGACAAATAAGCCATTGACGAGGACAACGCACTGTAATAACTTTCGTGCTGTAGTTGGCAGGTAGGTTTTTTCATGTTTGGCATTGTAAACTTTTTCAAAATCTTCCTTTTTGATGGTTTATTTGCATTAAACAAGCCATTGTTATGGCGGCATCTTTAGATCTTTCTCAATCAGAAGACTCTGTTTTTTTCATTTTTTAGGAAAATTTTTAGTTTTCCTCCATTATTATCGGCATTTTAACTATTTAATAGTTTGCTAATAGACTTTAGGTGCTCCATGAATAATGAAAAAGCTAGGACAGCAAAGCCATCCTAGCTTGTTCTAATGTAGTGTTTAAAACTAGAGCTACTTCAGGCAAATACCTGGGTTAAGCTTGGTAAATTTGCGTACTCTTAAGCTAGCAGGGCCTGCGTGCTTAACGATAATTGCAGAATGCATGATTCTGTCAAGTGCCGCTTTGCGTGTTTCAACCAAACCCTTAATGCACTTAATCCACTCGTTAGGCTCTTGATTTGAGGTAAAGATCATGGATAGACCGTTAGAGTCTCTATGATCAACCAGTCTGTAGAACAGATTGCTGATTTCAAGGTCCTCAGGAAGACAGTGACCGATGTCATCAATAATTAAGAGCTTACAGTTAAAGAGCTCTCCTTTAATTGTTTCACCATAGCGTTCTTGGTGCTTTTTAAGCCTCTCAAAGAAGTCGCTAGCATTAAAGAATAATGTGCGGTATCCTTGAGAGATAGCTAGCTTCCCGAGGTGAATTGATAGCAGGTTTTTTCCTAGTCCTGGACCACCGTGCATCAATAAGAAAAGGCCTTTATGTAGCCATCTGGTTGACAAGAGCTCTCTCACAAGCTCCTGTTCAGCCTGACATAGCGAGAGATTGTACGACTCTCTTGCTAGTCCAAGAGGGAAGCCAGCTCCAACATAGAGATTGGTAACACTA
>NZ_CABTML010000096.1:0-38159 GCF_902485895.1 uncultured Anaerobiospirillum sp.
GAGGCTGAACGTAAGGCTGCTGAAGAAGCTGCACGTATTGAGGCTGAGCGTAAGGCTGCCGAAGAAGCCGCCCGTCTTGAGGCTGAACGTAAGGCTGCTGAAGAAGCTGCACGTATTGAGGCTGAGCGTAAGGCTGCTGAAGAGGCTGCCCGTATTGAGGCTGAGCGTAAGGCTGCTGAAGAGGCCGCCCGTATCGAAGCTGAGCGTAAGGCTGCTGAAGAGGCTGCTCGTATCGAAGCTGAGCGTAAGGCTGCTGAAGAGGCTGCCCGTATCGAAGCTGAGCGCAAGGCTGCTGAAGAAGCAGCCCGTATCGAAGCTGAGCGTAAGGCTGCTGAAGAGGCCGCCCGTATTGAAGCCGAGCGTAAGGCTGCTGAAGAAGAGTCAGAGGAGAGCGAGTCAAGCGAGAGCGAAGGTCTTGATCCAGAGATTGAGGCTTTCTTAGCTAGCGAGCGTACTCGTTTATCTGATGAAGCTTTTGCTGCAGCTAAGGAGCGCAATGCTGGTGAGCCACTGAGCAAGTCTCAAATTGCTCGCATTAAGCGTAAGGTTAGACTGCAGATTGCTCAACTACGCCTTGAGCACATGGCTAAGAAGAATGACGCTGCTGCAGTTGAGACTTCAGTATCTACTACTTCATCAGCTGCGGTTAAGGAAAGTGCAGCTGCTAATGAGATCAAGAGCGCTGAGAGTGCACCTGTACAAGACATTCGTGAAGAGGATCTTGCAACTAGCATCTCTTATAAGACTGTCCGCAATGATAAAGATGCCCCTGCTCAAAAGATTTCTGTAGGCGCTGCTAAGGTTAATGTAACTGCAGAGTACACCCATCAGAGCCTTGAAGAGCTTTCTGCCATTATTTCAGGCAAGAGCTCTATCAATACTCCATTAAATGTATCTGAGATTAGCTCTAAGGCATCAATTGCTGACAAGGCTAGCGATGTAAATAAAGACGCTGCCTTAAGTGCTACTGATGCAGTGGCCATTGCAAGCTCTGGTTATATTGCAGCTAATGAGACTACCGAAAATCTCATCAATGCCTTAAGTCAGGAGATGCACGGTGGCTACTTCTACAATGCTAAAGCCGCAAAGAGCAAGACTTCTGAGGAAGCTGGCACTTTAGTCATTGAAGAGCGCAGTGAGACTGAGGAGTCAGTTGAGGCCTTTGAGCATGCTATTGAAGAGGCTAATACTCATCATGAAGATGATAAAGTTGCCGATCATAGCGAGCACAATGATAGCGAGTCTGAGCAAGAGCCATCTGCTTTAGTACATGACCCACTCATCTCTGAGGACGTGATTTTTGCAACTCCAACTCGCTTTGTGGATCACGAAGATGAGAGTGCTGTAGTTGAAAACAAACTCGTCTCTGAGTCAGGAGCTGCAGCTAATCTCGAGGCAACTGATGATGCTGCTCGTGCCGTACAAGCGGCAGTGGCAGATGTCGTTGCTGAGTCTTTTGTCAGCCCTGATCTTTTAGCTGATGAGTTTAGTGAGGATGAAGAAGAGATCGATGATATCGAAATCGATCCAACCTCATATGAGCAAATTATGCATAAGAGTTCAAACTCTCTTGCTAGCCTCGCAGCTGAGCTCATTGACGACTTTGATGATCCATATGACGAAAAGCTCTAAGCAAATTAGATCATCATCTTTAAGGCCACCATAAGGTGGCCTTTGTTTTTTTTGGGGCCTAAGCATTTGCAAGTGCCTTGCGCCTTAGACCTTTTACTGCCAGTACTTGTTAATTTGCACATGCCGAGGCTCGGGTAGTTGTCTTTATGCCCCGCTCCCTGTTGCGCCAGCTATAGCTATTGCTGCAGCTATAGCTATTGCTGCCGCTGTAGTTATGGCTATGGCTATGGCCATGCCCTAGCTTTGGCCTTTTAGGCTTAAGCTACTACAGAAATTCGCTGTTGGATGTGTTGGCCATTAATAGCTTCATCAATCATAGCAATAGCATAATCGGCGTAGCTAATTACGCTCTGGCCTTGAGCGTTTAGAGTTAACTCTTCACCACCTAAAAGGTATTTACCCTGTCTTGCACCTTCAGGTTGGAAATCGCAAGCTGGGCTTAAATATGTCCATTGCACATCAGATTTAGTTCTAAGCTCGCTAAGAGCCTTGCCCATATTATTAGCTAATGGCTTAAACATATCTGGGAAGCCTTCGCCATCCATTACCTGTAAGGTGTGCTCAGGATTTACATATAAGCTACCAGCGCCACCTACTACTAAAAGTCGGGTCTTGGAGCCACTTAAAAGATCACAAAGATGCATTAAAGATCTGCTGTGTTCAGGTAAAGTCTCAGGAGTCCAAGCAGCAAATGCGTCAATCACTACATCAAATGGAGCTAAATCATCTTTAGTGAGATCAAAAAGGTCTTTAGTGATGACGTTTGTGGCAGCGCTTTGGTTCTCAGAGCGTACTACTGCGGTCACGTCTAAGCCTCTGTTGACAGCCTCGTTAACAATAAGCTTACCTGCCTTACCATTAGCACAAATAACTGCAATCTTCATTTTCAATTCCCGTCATTCTTAATTAAAGGTAATGATGTTGCATTGGCAAATTTAACTTAATGCAACATACGTTCATCTGTTGAGGTCATAATATATCTGTATATACTTTGAGTAAAGTAAGCACTTTTTTGTGCTATAGTTACCTAAAAGAAACAATTGTGAATATATGAGGTTCTATGGAGAAAAAATTACCTGCATGTCCTGTAGAAATTACTTTGCAGCTGATTAGTGATCGCTGGAAAGTGCTAATCATACGTGATCTGCTTGATGGCACTAAAAGGTTTGGAGAATTGAAACGCTCTGTGGGCAGTATTTCCCAGAAAGTCTTAACTTCAAATTTACGAGCTATGGAAGAAAGCGGCTTAGTTAAACGAAAAGTATATGCAGAAGTACCACCACGAGTTGAATATACCCTAACAGATACAGGACAGAGCTTACGTCCCATTTTAGATGCGATGCACAAGTGGGGTACTGAATACAAAAAGACAGCCAGTGCCTTCTAAGTATAAGCTGCAAGTTAAAGCTCAATACTCCATGCTAAACCTGCACTCGGTGCACTTTTAGTCTGGAGTTTAGTACTGCTCACAAAAGCATTTAATGGCCATAGCAAGGCCCTTTTAATGCCATCACCTGATAATGTAATGTAATGTGCTACTAGCAGCACTGAATCTTGTGAGCCCACAAAGTTAAGCTCAGGTAAATCATCTTAACTCCGATGCGACTATGGCGGTGCTGTTGCTTGGACAATAGTTTGCTTTTTTTAATGCTTTAGAGTGCTTCTTTACTCTGGCTAACTGTAATTGTTAGCGTCGTATCACTTTGCTTTGCGTTACTAAGCATCTTCACGAGCCACCGCTGATGAGCCCTTTTTTTATGTTAGTAAGTATTGCGTTAACCGTCTCTGATAACACTACCATGCTTGGGTTTGGCTTGACCTTGCTTAACTAAGCTTGGCTTAGCTTTATTGGGCTTGAGGTGGAGCTCCTTATGTTTATAGATAACAATCAGGTAGGCTCAATAATAAGAAATATGTATTGGGATGAGCACATCTTTTTTCACTGGTCGCGGGAAAATAGCTGATTCTTGGATACAAGTGCATCTTGCCGAGATACGAGTATTATTTTTATGCAAGATGGTAAAACAAAAAGTGTGATTTTGGACGCGCAAAATCACTTTTTGCGTGTACAATACCGCTCATCCTTTTAGCTTTCTGTGGCTCCAAAACCATCATGCCTGCACTCATTATGTGTAGAACTCTTTTAGTGGAGGGGAGTAACAGTAGGCTGTTCTTTAAAACTTTTTGTTGACGGTAACTGTTCACATGTCAGAGCAAGAAAACAAGTCCGTACAGGCCACTAGCGATAATGCTAAGGGTGTAGATATTAGCTATCATGAGCCTAATGGCACTGTAAAGGAGATGAAGTCTGAGCTTATCTACGGTCTTAATGATAAGCCTCCAGTTAAAGATGCCTTTTTTGCAGCACTTCAGCACTTATTAGCTATCTTCGTAGCTATTGTTACTCCTCCTCTGATCATTGCAGGTGCCCTAAACTTTGATATTGAGACTACCTCTTTCTTAGTCTCCATGTCTTTATTTGCCTCAGGTATCTCCACCTTCATTCAGTGCCGTAAGCTTGGTCCTATTGGCTGCGGTCTTTTATGTATTCAGGGTACATCTTTCTCCTTTATCGCCCCAATCATTGCTGCAGGTGCCACTGGCGGTTTATCCATGATCTTTGGTGCTGTAATCGCTGGCTCCTTTGTTGAAATGGCCGTAAGCCGTGTGCTGCGCTTTACTCGTAAGATCATCACTCCATTAGTTTCAGGCATTGTAGTAACCTTAATTGGTCTGTCCTTAATTAAGGTGGGTATCACTGCTTGTGGTGGTGGTTTTGGTGCTATGAGCAATGGTACCTTTGGTAGCATGGAAAACTTAGGCTTAGCTGCTTTAGTATTAATCTCCATCCTCATTTTCAATCGTAGCTCTAATCGCTACTTACGTATGAGCTCCATCGTTATCGGCCTAGCTATTGGTTATGCAGTAGCTTTTTCTATGGGTCGTGTCGATTTTTCACAAGTACAAAGCTATGGTGGTTTCAATGTTCCAATGCCATTTAAGTATGGTATCGACTTTGATATCTCTGCCATTATTGCTTTAGGCATTGTGTACTTAATTACCGCTATCGAAGCTTATGGTGACGTTACTGCCAACTCCCTCATCTCAGGGGAGCCAGTAGAAGGCCCAGCTTTTATCAAGCGTGCCTCTGGTGGTATCTTAGCTGACGGCTTCAACTCCATGGTTGCCGGTATCTTAAACTCATTCCCTAACTCTATCTTTGCTCAGAACAATGGCATGATTCAGCTTACTGGTGTAGCTAGCCGCTTCGTTGGTTACTACATTGCCGGCTTCTTAATCATCCTGGGCATTTTCCCTGTAGTTGGCTACATCTTCTCTTTAATCCCAGATCCAGTTTTAGGCGGCGCTACCTTACTCATGTTCGGCACTGTTGCAGCTTCTGGTATTCGTATCATTGCCTCTCAGCACATCAACCGTAAAGCCATCTTAGTTATGGCCATCTCTTTCTCATTCGGTCTGTCTGTTGAGCTGGTAGCAGATGTATTAAAGCAGTTCCCTGAAATGATTAAGAACATCTTTAGCTCTGGTATTACCACTGGTGGTGTTGCTGCCATCGTCTCCAACATCCTCATCCAGATTAAAGAAGAGCCTCAGTCTGTAGAAGACTAATTTAAGCTCACCCCACACTCAATGCGCTAGAGTAAGCCTATTGGCCCTCTAGCGCATCCTAGCGCATCTCACCTCATCACCCTGCCCAACAGCTAACCAGCGCAATCAGGACTCAACATCCAGCGCAACAACTCACTAGCGTCATCGCCCTCGACATCCTGCCCAATCCAACAGCTCTAAAAAGCCATCTGCACTAACCATGACCAACGGATTTCTAGCGCACAGCTGGCCACTACATCCAGTACAAATACAGCCTTAGACCCAAGTGTCTACTTATGGCGAGCCTCTAAGAAAGCTACTGCAGGCTTATAGTCGGATAAGGTTTTGACTGCTTTTTCAGAAATCTCACCAATCTTGTAGCAACCTGCAAGCTCTGGGCTGTCGACCAAAGCAAAAGTGACACGCTTAAGCTGAGGGTCATAGACCACATCTTGAGGGCCTACCTCATTAAGCTCGCGATCGCCTTCATGTAAGAGGCCATCATTAAGACTAAAGACTAAGCCGCCGGCTCCATTAGTATCTAAATCGATACGTAATGGCAAACGGTTGAGTAAATCACGGCTGACATTGGAGTTATTGAGCTCAAGACGAATCTCTGATCCCTGCTGTAGCTTCATCACTACCTTAAACTCACTAAGCTCACGATCTTGTGGGAGGTTATCAAGCAAGGTAGATTGTGTGCCTGCAATGCCATTGTCAGACTCTGCCTGAGCAAGTGGCATGGATAAAGATGTAAACAGCGCTATAGCACTAAGGCAGGTTAAGTTTCTTAAGTTCATAGAAAATCCAAGTATACAGCAGCATATGTGTTGGTACTGCCAAGGACAAGAGGCCGTTACTTAAAAGCACTAGCTCTTAGAGTTAACCCAAAGTAACCTAAGGGCATCGCACTTAATCAAGTTAAGCTTTGACTAATGAGCTAATCTTTTAATGAAGCCCAACGCTCATCTGCTAAAAATGCCTCTAAGTCTTGCTTAGGCTCAACTAAAGCAAAGTCTAACAGCGCCCGCTCAGCATCCAAGCTATCGCTCTTTTGACCGAGCTTGAAAAGCTCAATAGGCTCTTTAGTGTCTAAAGCAAAGAAGTTTAGTGGTTCTTCAAAGCGTTGCCATTCAATACGGACGTTATGACCATCTAAGCCATTTTCTACTACCTTGCCTGCAGCAAGCAGACACATTGCCTGCATAGGCTTAGTAACACCATATGCTTCTAAACCAGAGGCTACACTCATAGCAGTCTTAAGCAGCACTACATCGCCAACAAAGAGATTGCAGACACGATCCTCCATTACATGATTCTTGCCAGGGTATTCCCAAAAGCCCTTGTCGACAAACTCATCACGACGATCGTAATCGCGACCTTCATCTTCAAAATCTACAGTCAGCACTGCAAAATAGCCGTGCTCCTCAGCACTCTCACGCAGCTTAGCAAAGAACGAATCGCTCATAATCTCACCTCAATTGACACAAGAACCATGGTCTTAAGTACAAGCCAAACCACGACATAATACTCAATGCTGCAGTACAGCCATGCAACCAAGCACTTGCTCAAATCTTACTAAAAGAATTGACGACCCACGATTAAAGCACCAATGCTTAGCTTTGTATAGCACGGCGCGTCACAAAGCCACAATACTTCCGCACCAACGACTCAAGCAGACAAGCGCTCAGCACCACTAAATCAGCTCACGAACACGCCATCGCAGCAAAAACAATCCATAGCACCGACTTCCACTGCAGCTAAGACAAACACTCTAAACTCTATCCCTCGGCATAAGCAGGTTTATAAAGGCACGTGCCCTGTATCCATCTAGAGAAAGAAGACTTAAGCACAAGATGCAAAAGATATAGCCTAAACTTAATGAGTAGCCACCGCCAAAGCACGAACTAACTAAGACCATCTTCTGCAGTATGCCAAATCGCCCGCTGCCAGCGCTTGCCCTTGGCCCTGTGGCTCTGGCACAAGCCCTGGCATAGGCCATGGCGGGGCAGAGCAAGAGCAGTATGGCTGATGGTATGGGGTAAAGGCTGCTTCATCTATGATGAGTGGGTCGCTATCACCCTGCAATATAAGCACGCTCAAATGTTAAGTTTGGTATGGTTCCTTCAACAATAATGACATGGCCCCAAAACATGTCATCGTCATCATAGTAGGCGCAAATTGACCCATCAGACTCAATGGATAGCTCACTTAGTCTAATACGTTTCATGAAGTCTTCAAGGCTTAGGCCGTTGGGGTAAAGTTGTGATTGCTCATCGTCGTCGGCTATCCAAGCATTAGCATCCTCGAGAAGGCTTTTGGCAGCATATTCGCGCATCAAGCGGTCAAACTTCTCTTGTGCTTGGAACATGGTATGGGCATGGCTAAGAGATTGAGTGCAAGCATCGACATTGTCTTCATCCACATCTAAATACAGTTGCACCTTACTTGCGTTGTCTTGGCCTGCACACCAGTCAACCTCTGATACAAAGTTGCCCATATTCTTATCCAAAACAATTTTGCCTAGCATAGGATCATTTATCGCAACTTCACGTAAAAACTCTTCTTTAATAGCCTGTAAGGCGCTGTGCTCAATATCGGACTTAAGTACTTTGTGTAAACAATATTCTTTTGAGAAATACTCCTGACGGCTCTCATCCATTGTGTCAGGATCAATTAAGTATTTGGAGACTTCAACTTCATAAGTATGAAGTGCTTTAAGGCGATCAAAGGTTTCTGATCGTGGAGCATTTTCCCAGTCAACAGGCCAGTTAAGGGTAAGCTCATTATCGATTAAAGTACCATCAGGTAAGACCATAGCAAGTATTTTGCAACTAAAGTTACCGTAACCGCCAATGTGGCCAATACCTAAATTATCTTTAACTAAAATAGTGGCAGTAAAAACTTCACTTTCATATTTTTTATAAAATGCTTCGTACATAGCACAGCTCCTTAGGCTTAGGCTTAGGCTTAATTTTGTAAAAATTTAGCCTGTATAAGTATAAGTGAATATCGCAGCAAAGAACCGTCCCCATCGTTTTCAGTAAAAGGGAGACTCTCTTAGTCAGTGGCACACTAAAATAGCCAAACAATATGGAAAGGCTAAAGCACAAAGAATGTTGTCACAGCTTGAAGTGACAAAGTCTATGCGCTGATACAATAGCTTAAAGAGAGCTATGACTGGTACTATCTTTAGATACCAAGGTAAGAGCTTTGTATTAACTCTCCTGCTATCAAAAGGACTATACTCTCGAACTTTTGGTCAAGATAAGAAAAAAGCCTGGTAGTACTGTGCCCAAACCTCAAATGAGTACTTGGCTGGCATTGGATAGTGTATTTTTACCTGACAATGAATAGCCCACACCAACGACTCAAGCAGACAAGCACGCAGCACCACTAAATCAGCTCACGAACACACCGCAGCAAAAGCCAATACCTTGCCACCGACTTCCACTACAGCTAAGAGATACTCTCTATACTCTACCCCTCGACATAAGCAGGTCTATCAAGGCTCGAGCTCTGTAGCCAAATAGAGATGAAGACTTAAGCAAAATATACAAAAGATATAGCCTAAGCCTTAATGAGTAGCCACCGACTAAGCTCGAACTCACTAAGGCCATCTTCTGCACTATGCCACATCGCCCGCACATAGCCCCTGCATTTAAGCGTTTAAAGCAAAAAAGGCCACCACTTCATGATTATGTCATCATAAGTAGCTAGACCAATGATTAGGTTATCTATCTTCAATCGACATGTTCACTAGCCAAACCTTACTGAAAATAAGCATTTTCAAGGCTTAGGCAAACTCTAAATAGTCTCTTGCCAGCAAGCATAAATAAGGTTAGACAAGTATATATACGCAGTTTGCAAAAAACGTGATGTAGTGATGATATAATTTGCAGTATTTTACGAGCTAGTTCACAGACTTAAACTTAGAACTCGTTCTAACACGCGTCAATACAAACAAGCTGTTGTTACCAACTCCTTGTAAACAGAATTCTTTGCACTTGATGCTCTTACATATTTTAAAGAGCCCAGTGCTCCCCCACTCTTAAACAAGAGTACACAGTCTTTTAGAACTAGCAATCTTTACTAACCAAGCGCTCCACCACCAAGATAGTTACTACCATCTTGGATTGTCAGTGCGGCCAATGCTGCACAAGACGGCTAAGTGCTTTCCATAAGGCCCCTGATTTTTGGTGGTCTTGGTTGACAAAACTTAAGTTTGTTCCACCCTTCACTTTTGCGGATTTAATAACCAATGAAGCAGACTAATAACGCTATTAAGTTTTTAATGGCCCAGTATCGCGCCGTATTCAAAAGCGCATACGTCTCAGGCATTACCACAGCCGTTGCTTTAACCTCTTTCCTCGCCGCCGCTCAGGCTAACGCCGCCAATACCTTAGATGTAGCAGGCTGGGATAAGGCACTTGAAGCCTCAGACACTTTAGTCATCAATGGCGAGACCTCTACCGATCCTGCAAAGGGTGAATATACATCCTTAAACATCACCTCTGCCGAAGACAAGACTTTAACTCTCTCAGAAAAGCAGAAGCTCTCTCTTGTGGGTGACAAGGTTACTGGCGCTAAAATCTCTGCTACTGGTAAAGGCAAGACCTTATCCTTAACTGGTGAAGGTGCATTAGAGGTTGATGCCAAGAATGGCTTAACCTTAGAGTCATCTGATTCTGGCGCAAACTTAAAAGTTGACTTAGGTTCAGTTAACATCAAGAAGGGTAATGTAACCGTAAATACTACCGACGCTGACGCTACAGTTAACTTAGCAGCTAACAGCATCGTTATCGGTAATGACGAGTCTGGTGACGGTGCTACTGTTACCTTAAGCGGTACCGGTACCAATGTATTAGGCGGCACCTCATCATCAATCGTTGTTAAGGGCAATGGTAAGGTCGAGACCAAGGGTACTAAGGACAACACCATTCAGGGTTCATCTTTAGTTGCTGAGAAGGGTTCAACTTTCACCTTCGGTGGTAAGACCAACTACAAGGTACAGAGCTCTACTTTCACCTCTTCAAACATCTCTGTTGAGGCTAATGGTGAGTTAAACGTAGATCTCGCTGAGATCGGTACTGGCAAGCCAGGTCAGATGACCATTACTGGCGCTGAGAAAGAGACCAGCAAGGTAAATGTTGGTGGCACATTAAACATCAATACTGGTGTTGTAAACATCGATAAGCACGTTGAGCTCAAGTCAAATGCTTCTGGCACTAACGACAAGATCGTTATTGGTGATGGCCAGAATACATCTAAGTTTGATAAGGCTGTATTTAAGATTGGTAAGGACACCTTATTAGGCTACTTAGATAGCAAGGGCACTGGCAACAAGGGCTCTGTAGATCTGAAGTCTGGTGGTGTTCTTTACATCACTGATGAAGTTAACTTAAAGGATCTGACCTTTGCAGATACCACTACCGATGGCGCGATTAGTCAGGGTGCTGCTACTGGTGGTGCTTTAGGCGGCTCTAATATCGTTATTACTGAGGCAGTTCAAAATGCAACTCACCTCGATGTAAAGGCCGACAAGCTCACCATTGGTAAGAACGAAGAAGACAAGAACAACAATAAGGCATATGACTTTGCTACTGGCGTTGCTAGCTTAGAGGCAAAGAACGTTGAGTTTGCTGGTAAGTCTGTAACTCTTAACGAGACTGTTAAGCTCCGTAATGTTGCTGTTGCTGATGACAAGGTAACTGCTGGCGAAGGCAAGGTATCTGGCAACGTAATTATCGGCAAGTCAACTGCTACTGGTGGCCTTGAGGTTGATGGTGGTAAGTTCAACTACACCTCAGGTGACATGACCTTAACAAGCGGATCTATCACTGTTAAGAACACCGATGCTTCTGGTGGTGCAGTATCCAGCTTAACCTTTGACAAAGACACCAAGATCATCGTAACTGGTTCTACTGCAGCAGCCTTTACCGCAAAGGCAACTGGCAAGAGCTCTGTTTTAGATATCTCTAAGGCAAAGTTAGAGGCTTCTGGCTCAGATTCTAACCAGACAGTTTTTAGCGCTGAAGATGAAGGTCGCCTAGTAATCAGCAACGAGCAGGTAAAAGCAGTTGCAGAAGCTAAAACAGATCCATTACAGAGCGTACAGTTTAAGGCTGGCGAAAAGGGTACTCTTGCTTTTAGCGATGCAGTAACTTTAGAGCTCGGCACTGGCAAGAATAATCCAATCTATGTTGCTGATATCACTACTTCTGGTACTGGTCAGACAATTGGTGGTACCTTAGAGGCAAATAGCGGCCTTACCATCAACTACACTGGTGATGCCGGCACTAATGCTCATTATGCAGTTAGTGGTACCTTAGTTGCCTCAACCCTTACTTTAAATGCTAAGAAAGATAAAACAGACGTTGACTTTAAGTTAGGTGATGGTGTTTATAAGCTCTCATCTGGCTTAGCTGCTCCAGATTCTGCTAAAGACGTATTTGTTGTTGTAAGTGGTTCAGGTACAGATGACCACACCAAGTCAAAGCTCTTACTCGGTGCTGTTTCTACTAACGAGAAGGGTGAGTTAGTTACTTCCAAGGGTGGCAGCGCTACCAATATCGAAGTACAGACTAACGGTATTGTAGGCGTTGAGTCTGGCGAGTGGAATGGTAAAAAGTTAAAGGTAACTGACGGTTCAGTTACTATTGGTTATGCTGATACAACCGCTGACAAGTACGCAAATGCAGCCTTCAACGGTACTGAATTAACCGTAGCTAAGCAAGATGGTCTCACCATCAACCGTGGCTCTTCTGCTACCTTTGAGACCGTAAGCGGTGGTGCTACTGGTGCCATTCAGGTTAGCGGTTCCTTAACTATTACTGGTAAAGAGAAGACCAATCCTATTACAGCTGCCACTTCCACAACTGGCATTGTAACAATGGGTGCAAACTCTGAAGTTACCTTAGGCACTGAGGCAGTCAAGAACGCTATTACTAAGGTATCTGGCGACACTGTTGAATTCAGTAGTGATTTTAAAGACGACTTGTTCACAATGGGCAAGAACGCTACCTTTAACTTAGACTTAGGCGCTTTAGCAACTGATAAAGAGAAGACTATCACCATCAGTGCTTCTGGCCTCGATAAATTAAAGGACAAGCTCTTTAGCGGCTTTACTGGTGGATCAAACAATCAGTTAACAGGCTTCATCAACATCGGTAATGCAGACATCAAGGGCCTGACTATCAGTGGCGATAAGGTTTCATGGACTGATTACAAGAACTTCCAGGACACCGTTTCTAGCGTAACTTCTGACAAGTTATCAAAGGCTACTGTAACTGACGTTGATGGCACCTCATTCAAGGGTTCAGTTGGTGCAGTTGCTCTTAAGAATGGTACTGACACACTGACCGTTGATGGTAACACCACCTTAGCTAATGCTTCAGGAAACAGCGGCTTCTTTGTATCTAATGGCACTAATGCCGGCAAGATTACTATCAATGAAGCTAACTACTTAACTCTTAGTGGTGGTGGTAAGGCTGGTGCAATTACCATCAACAACGGTACCGACAAGGATAACAAGACCACCTTAGTTATTAGCAGCAAGGATGACGCCCCTATAACTGAGCTTGCAGGTATTGCAGGTCAAAATGCCGGCACAAACAACGCAGTGCAGATCTTTGGCAAGACTAAGGTCACTGGCGAGATCAAGGACATTGTTGACCTTGAGATTGGCAGCGAGCTTGAAGTTACTGCAAACGTAACTGTTAAGAACCTTAAGTCCTTAGCATCTAAGGGTGTAGCTCTTAAGATGGAAGGCAAGGACTTAACTGTCTCTGAGGAGGCAAACTTCGCTGGTGACATCACTGCTAAGACTGCTACCTTCTCTCAAGCCTCTAAGGATCCTACAAAGGGCGACTACGATACTAAGCTCGGTGGCAACAACACCATCGGCACTTTAGACATCAAGGGCCACGGTCTCATTAATAACGGCGGTACCACTAAGGTAACCGAGACTATGACTGTTGCCCAAGACAAGAGCATTACAGTAGCCCAAGGTGCAACCTTAGATGCTAAGCACATCACCCTTGCTGCTAAGAATCAAGGTGCAACTCAGCTGATCGTAGGTCAGGATAGCAAGACTGTTAAGAACACCAATAATATCGATGTAGCAATTGGCAGCTCCACTGGTTACTTAGTTGCTAACACCGTAAAGCTCAACGGCGGTGACTTAATCGCTGATCCAGATTTTGGCGGTGCAGCTTCTATCGTTTCTGTTGCTGGCTTTGGTGAAGCAAACTTTGACACTACTAAGGGCTCTGCAGGTACCGTAGACGGTAAGGCTATTGCTCTGCAAAACTCCATCTTAGCTGTTGGTGTTGAGAAGAGCGATAAGACCTTAGAGAAGTTACAAGAGCTCTTTGCTGACTACTTAGATCCAAGAACTGGTAGCTTAAGCTCCGAGGGCTATGGCTCTATCATGTACGTTGCCAAGAATGTAACTGTAGGCGCTACTGACAGCAAGCTCATCATCGATCCTAAGCGTGGCCTTGAGAAGTACAACAAGGACTTAGGCAATACTGGTGGCGATCAAGCATACAAGGATGCAGTAAACAACAATGCTGCATACATCGGTGAAGGCGCTGCTTTAGCTGTTTCAGCTGATGCCGCAGTTAACAGCTTCGAAACTAATGGTTCTCAGAACGCTGCTATCAAGTTCAATAAGCAAAATGCTTCTGTATACGCTGAGAAGAACTCCACTGTACTGTTAACCGGTGACTTCAGCTCTATGGATAACATCAAGTTATTCGCTGATACTGATGCTGCTGCAGGTTCAGGTGGTGTAACCATCAACGGCAATGACCTCAAGGCAACCACCTTAAGTGGTGTTTATGAGTTCATCATGGAGAAGGGAAAGCAGACTGATGCTAATGGCTTCCAGCTGACCTTTAACAAGGACGTTCTGGATAAGAGCTACCACGATGCATCTCACCCTGCTCGCAACACCATCGTTGCTTATGCTAAGAAGGAGTTTGCAAACGGTACTAAGCTGCACGGTGATTTTGTTGCTGGCGTAACTTTCGATAAGAATACCAGCGAGTACAAGAAGGGCAATACTGTCTTAACAGGTGCTGAGATTAAGAACTACATGCACATTGGTGATAAGGTTTACACCAAGGTTAACAACCGCTTCTTAGAGAACATCACTCAGAACCTCAACTACGGTCACGATGTTGATACCATCACCCGTTTAGGTGCTTACTCTGGTGTTGCTCACTCAGCTATTGCTGCAGGCAACGTCACTACTAACGCTGTTGCTGCTCGCTTTTCAATTGGCTCATCCCCAGTTGACTTCATTGCAGCTCAGAACAATATGGGTGGTAGCGCATTCGTAGCTCCTATGATGAATCAGTTCGAGTCTGATGGCTTTGATTCTGAGGGCGTAAGCTACGGTGTTGATGTTGATACCACTGGCGTAGCCTTTGGTGGTGACTTTGAGTTCACCCCACAGCTTCGTGCTGGTGTGCTCTTTAACATCGGTTCTGGTGATGCTAAAGGCAAGGGTCAGGCATCTACTGCCTCTAGCGACTTCGACTTCTATGGCTTATCTGTATACGCTGGTTACAACGTAGACCGTTTTGCTGTAGTTGCTGATGTAAGCTACACCAAGATTGATAACGAGGTTAAGGCTTTCATCACCGATGAGACCATCAAGGCTGACTCTAGTGCTACTAACATGAGCTTAGGCGTTAACGCTCAGTACACCTTCGACTTCAATCAGATGGCAGTTACCCCACACATGGGTCTGCGTTACTCCATGATCGAGGCTGATGACTACAGCATTACTGATGCTGGTTCATTCTCCTCTGATAAGATGAGCGTAATCTCAGTCCCTGTTGGTGTAACCATTGCTCAGGCATACGCATCTGACAACTGGATCGTTACCCCATATGCTGACTTCACTGTAACTGGTAACTTCGGTGACAACTCTTACAAGGGTTCATTCAAGTGGGCAAATGTTGCTAACCTGACCACCGATACTGATACCGAGGTTATGGATAACTTCAGCTACGGCTTAACCTTAGGTATTAATGGTGAGACTGGTAACTTAGGTATGTCTGCAGGCCTGAACTACACCTCATCATCTAACACTGATAACTTAGGCTTCAGCGCAAGCTGCCGCTACCTCTTCTAATAAGAGCAGTTATCAATCATCATGCGCTTGCCAGAGTTTCTGGCAAGCTGCTACAAGGCAGGAGTAATCCTGCCTTTGTTGTTTTTGGGCAGCCGCCTTTGCTAATGCACGGCATAAAGTTGTTTTTGCTCATGCACGGCCTAAAGTAGAGTGCTCTCATGCTCAGGCAATGTGTACGTGCAGCAATTATCTTAGGCGTCTGACATGTACTCATGGTGATATGAGCTTGTTGGCTAATGCCTTGCTCTTTACGCGCATGCCTACTCTCTAGCATAAGTTATTGCCCATTCTCATATCTTTGCACGCACGTGCACCTGCTGCTTGGCCGCTTACATGCCAAAGCATCTCTAGGCCGTTGCTACATGCGACTCATATGGCATGTTCTGTTTTCTTAAGCGCTTATTTGTGCGCGACAAGCTAATAGCTTGGGGGCGGATGGCCCTACTTTCTAAGTGCCTCTTCATTTTGTCTTGTCATTTTTTACCTTCTCTTCACCGCTAGCTTAGAAGGCATCATGGCTAAAGTTGATTAGCTGTTTGCTAGGCTGCTTTGGCGGCTGTGCTGGTCTTTATATCTGTTGCTGTGGTGATGCTGTACCTGTGATTGCAGGGTTATTGTTTTACGTTTTCACTTACTGCAATGTAACGTTCTTAACTTAGTGTTATGTTTTAATTATTTGATAGTGCTTGTCGTGAAACTTTTGCAACTTTGTTTCACGAAAATGCACCGCAAAGCGCCGATTTAGCGATATTCCTAGTTACAGACAAAAAATCATGTTAAAAATTGTGACGCAGCATTCATACACTATGCTTTTTACGGTTCATATCAAGATTATGGGCCGCTTAATGGTATATTTAGGGTTAATCGACAAACACAAGTGACTAGTTGAGGTATTGATATGTTCATCAAAAATAAGAGCGCTCAGCTCGATAGCATCAGTGCAAGTAACGCTTATTCAAACTCTGCTTGCACTTCCACCGCAGCTAGTTCAAACCTTAGCAATCATCCATTTGCTAAGATCTCCTTAATCACTGTTGCTGCAGCTTTAATCTTAGGTTCCATGAGCCTCATAACTGAGGCAAAGGCAAGCACCTTTAACTCCCATGTAGCATCAGGTCAAAACATTCTTTCCCGAGAGCAGATTCGCGACCTTACCCATAAATGCGAATCTGGCCATGATACTGAGGCCTGTACTACCTTAGGTGCTCACTACGCTACTTTAGCTATCGATACTAATCAGGATATCGAAGTTAATATTAAGCTTGCTGGCTTTAATCTTGAAAAGTCATGCTCAAGCGGCAATCAACAAGCCTGCGATATTTGGTCAAAGGCATTAGGCGTTTACGGTACTTACTACATCTCCGAGCGTAGTCCTAAGATTGATTACAAATTAGGCGCTCGTATCTTAAAGCGTGGCTGTGAGCTTGGTGATCCATTTGCTTGTGCGCAGCTCGGTACTTTATACCGCGATGGCAAGGGCGAGACTAAGGATAATGCTATGGCCCTATCCTTATTTGCCTCAAGCTGCGATTATGCTCAGGCCAAGAGCGAGCACGTTAAGAAAGGCGATGGCAATATCGGCTTAGGCTGCTACTACCAAGGTCAAATGCTCTACACTCAAGCTAGCCAAAAAGCAGATGCAACTGAATCTGACAAGTCTGAGGCCTTTAAGCTCTTTGATATAGCTTGTAACTTAAATACCCCAGAGGCTTGCTTAGATTTAGCTAATTACCACACTCAGCTCAATCAAGGCGAACAGGCCATTAAATACACCAAGCAAGCTTGCTTGGCAGGTAATGCTGATGTGTGCCTGCAAAATGCCATGCAACTACATTTAGCTGGCAATGATAAGGACTCCAACTACTTCTTAGATATTGCTTGCCAAATGGGTAATGGCGATGCCTGTACTCTCTTTGCTACCAATATCTTAAGCGGCATTGCTATCGAGCAAAATGCCCAGACTGCCTTAGAGATGCTTAATAAATCTTGCGACGTAGGCAATGGCCTTGCCTGTACCTTCTTAGGTCAGCTTTATTTAACTGGCGGCAAGGACATTCCTAACTACAAGACCGAGATTAACTTAAACTTAGCCAATGCCTACTTTGGAAAGGCTTGTAAGCTCGGTATTGCCAATGGCTGCTCTGGTGCTAAGCAAGTTCATGATGCTATGAAAGCTCAAGGCAAATAATCACAATTACTCTCTAGCATATATTTCAAGCCCCGCCCACGCGGGGCTTTTTGTTGCCTTAAGCCAATATACAAATCCATGCCATTCAGACTGGCAGACAAGCAAGCAAGATATTGTTAATTGCTCTTACACCTCAAACTGCGCTGCCATGCTACCTCTTGCATTGCTCAAGAGACAATAACTGTAGCCTTGTGGCCGTAGCACCATCCTTAACAACGCGACTGAGCGTATCACCATAAATCAGCACCTTGCATTGCAAGCTACGTTGCTTAATTACAAGCCTAAGTTTTCTGTCCATGCATAGCTAAGACAAGATGGCTATGACAGCGTGCATAGTCGCGCTCGTAGTGGCTATAAGCAATTGAAAGCGGCTCCACAAAAGACTGGACACTACCTAAGCTCTGGCTAGGCACCAACTTATCTCAACCCTTGCTGCAGTATCAAGCCCGCTTAGCCTATTTGAGAGACTGAGCCTTTGCTTCATCATCGTCCTCATACTCAGCTGCCTTGAGTCTGTAGCTGTCTAGATGAGTGATGTCCGCCTCTGTTGCTTGGAAGCATCAGCGCTTGAGCCTCTATTTATAGCTGTTGTGTGGCTTTGAGGTTGAGGCTGCCTTGCCTTTTGTGCAGTTGGCAAGATGAGTGCTGTTTAGTCGGCGTGCCTAATAAGACAGCACGAGTATGGCCTTATTTAGTACTTGGCAAGTGGTATGAGCTCTTAGCAAAGTGGTGCTTTTAGGTTATGATTAACAGCGATCCAAACAAACATCACTACTTTCTATGTTGTAGCTGCGCTCATACTTGTATAGAGCCTGCCTACACATTGCACCATTCTTATTTTTGCCTCATGTAGTTAAGGAGTTTTACATGGCATCTAAGCTTACGCTGATTGCACTTGCGCTTGGCGCAACTCTAATAAGCAGCGCCTGCTCTGAACAATCTAAGCCTGATAAGGTTGCCAAAAACTTCCTCGACTGTATCTACTCTGGCAATGTCAACCATGCAGTAAAGCTGATGTATAAGCCTAAAGATGCCGCTGCTTATGAAGATGACCTCGTAGCTCAAATCAAAAGTATTTCCCAAAAGGCTCGCATAGGCGCTAATACACTTGGTGGCTACAAAGGTGCCCAAACTCTCTCAGTAAGCAATGAGGGTGATGAGCATATTGTGAGCATGCAGTTGAGTTTTGGGGATGGCACTGAGCTTGAGAGCGTAACCACTCTGGTAAAACACGACGATAGCTACTTAGTCAAGCTTCTCTAATTAAGGTCGCTACTACAGCCTTGCGCATACAAAGTACCTCTACCTTGCCTTGGCGTTTGCAAGTCACGCTATGCTGCTATATAGCCTGCTTGTTGCGTCCTAAGCTATAGCTATATATGAGGCTATATAATCCCTGCTTATCAGTTATACATAGCCGTATGATGTAGAGACACGGTTTCTAGCTACGCACTATCGATACTTATTTAGTATGAGTGTGTGGATCAAAATATTTGCAACTCAGCTAAAGGATTGCACCATGTTTTTCTTTAAAAACCTCACTGAAGCCCAGCGTAAGTTGGCTGCCACCATTGGATTTGTCGTGATGATTGTAGCCTTACTTGCCATGTCTGGCTTAAACGACAAACAAGCACCTCAAGACGCTGCAACAGGTGCAGAGACTAGCGAGCAAGTAGTAGCTGCTAATGAACAAGCTGCATCCTCAGATGAGCAGGCCGCAGCCGATAAAACCGAGGCAACAGCCAATGCAGCTGGCGAGGCAAGTGCTGATGCATCTGATGAGGCAAGTACCGATGCAGCTGCAGCTATGACTCAAAGCAGAGAGGACAAAGCAAACTAAGCAAGAGCTGCTCGTTGTGAACACAGACAAGCTTAAGATACTGCTACAGTAGCTGCCCAAAACAAAGCTATAGCCCTTAATTAAGCGCAGCCAAGCAATGCAGCTACACCAAGGCCAATACCGCAGCAATTAAGCTGTATAGCCAATCAGGCCGATACGGCAGCATTTAAGCTCTATAATCACAACTTGGCAAATGCAGCAGCAATTAAGCTGTATAGCCAGCCTCGCGGGCAAAGCATCGCCATTAAGACTCATTTGCAGGCACATACTGCATCAGTAATGGAACTTATCTAATTCATTAATGGTTAAGTAGCTGCAGCATCATATTCAACTAAGGTACTTAATATGAAAGATGAACTACTTCAACGTAAGCTGCAATGGCTACTTAGCAAGCTTAGTGATGATACAAAAGACTTTTTAGAAGAAAATCCTGAGCTAACCTTCTATAGCGTAGGCTTAGATTGCAATAGTGAATATGGCACTGTGATGCTGTGCTTTAACACCGAAGATGAGTTTCAAAAGAGCTTAGCGCATTATCTTCAGGGTAAATATGCTGATATGTATCAGACACCTGAAGATATTTTAGACTTGCGCTTTAATACAGGCGATTGGGAATACCAAGATGTTGCTTCGTATGAGGTATTTTCTGAGCAAGAGCTACAGCTGATGTTTGGCGATGATCTAGATAGTCAAATTGAGTGCATGATGGATTTTAACTATCAAGTCCTAAAGGCTTTTACTAAAAGTCCAGTCTATCAACAAATTCCTAAAACTAAAGTTTTTCAGCCTATCTGCATAGACCATGAAGATGATGTTTTAGAAGCTTTAGAACGCAGCAAAGAAGAGCTACAAAATACCTAAGCCATTCAAGGCAATTACTAAAGGCATGTTTGATGGTTTACGCTCTTTAGTTACTATCCTTGGATTTATCTTATCTTACTAAGATGCCTAGCCGACTCCTTGTACTATGGAGCAATTTACAGCTAAGCTTCATCACGTTGTCAGCATATCGTGAGCACAGCATCTGGCAGTTAACTACGCTGATGGCAGCACCATGTGTGATGTTAAGCTCGGTGCTGAGCTGGGCTTCAAGGCAAAGCTGGATTGAGCTTCAAGGCTGAGCTTGATTGAACTTCAATGCTGACCTGAGAGGATCGCTTGCGATCTGAGCTGGACTTGACTGCATGGTTGAGCTCGACTGCAAGGATGAGCTAAGTTGCGCTAGATTGCTATCTGAGCTAAGTTGATTGGGGTGCACGGCTTTGCCTATGCTTTGCAAGGAGAGTCAACGCTAGGCATGGACATTGTTAATGCCTATTTCATAAACACAAAAGGCCCAGATCCCAACACTTTATCATTAGGATACTAGGCCTTAGGCTGTTACAGCGCTTTGGTTAAATGCCTTTGCTATGGCTTTAGGCATCGAAGAGTACTTAAGCTATAACTTAATGTGCCTACATGCTGATGAAATACTCATCTTGATAGCGATGAACACGGGCAAAGGAGATCACCTCAGTACCATCTTCAAAAGTGCTCTTAATCTGCACTCTTAAATTGTCTGGGGATGGACCTAACTGATGCACGCCTAAAATCTCGACATCGCTTAAACCGCCACAGTTTTCAACTAACTTGACGGAGCTTGAGGCCTCACGTACGAGGTTTTCAGCTAAGAAGTCAATTTGTCTTTGATTATGGGCAGCAACGTTGTAGCAGGCTAAAGCTGCTTCACCATTACCACTATATACTGCTGTTACATATGCTTTAGCAATCGACTCTGGTGAGGAACGATCAGATGAGCATGCAGTTAATATTGCGCATAATGCTAATAACAGGAAAATGCGAGCAATCTTAATGCTATAGCAGAGCATGATAAGACCTTATGTTATTTTTGTTGTTAAGCTGTAACTAAAATACACTTATATGTTGTTTGAGTGTCGCGTATTGTATCTATGCAACTTCCTCAGATCAAGATATATACGGCGTTTGCTGTAAAGTTGCGCGACGCTTTGCACTTAAATCTAGATACAGACACCGCAAAATCCGATTAAATCAGGATCTCGCGCCTACATACAACTTTGAGAATGATTATCATCAAGCGCGATATGTGTGAAGAGGACAAGAAAAGTCCCTTTTTACTCGCGCCTAAAAGCTACTCTAAGTACCACGCTTATGCAATTGAAAGAGTGCAGCAATTTAGGCACGGCTTAGCAGAGCTAAAAGAGCTAATAGCTTTTCTTGAGGCTATAAATCTTGCTCATAAAAAAGAGCAAGATAACACTTGCTCTTAATCAATTGCGCTAAATAATAGCTACTGTAGCTGTGTCTTGTAAGCGCAACAAATACTAGAGGCTATCTACTAGAAAGATACCTTGTACTCGCCGCCTACGTTAACTACCTTAACCTCGCCATCTTCGGTCTCGCCATTGCCAAAGGTGGTCTTGAGCTTAACGGTGCAAACGCCGCCTTCATCCTTACACTCACCAGTAACGCCAGTGCTTACAACTTCCTTGCAGCCGCCGTTCTTCTCAACTTCGCCCTTGACGCTCTCCATAGCGATCTTAAGCTTGCCATCAAGTACAGCCTTCTCGTCAGAGCTAAGCTTACCAGTGTCGATTAACTCTAACATCTTGTCTGACTTGCCCTCATAGACATACTTAGAGAACTGCACTGCTACGTCCTCAGGCTTTTCAGAACCACCGCAAGCGGATAAAAGTAATGCAGCAGAGCCTAAAACACCTGCAGCTAACCAAGTCTTAAGTTTTGGCATAGGTAATACCTCATGTGCGGCACTCATAAACTACAAACGAGCTAATCTATCTACATTGAGCGCCGAGTAATTGTCAAAAACATGCATGTCAAAGGACAGCTAATAGGCATTATGATGCATTACAATTGCCAAAACTGAGTTTTACCTCCCATTTGCACCATATACAGCCATAGTGCACTACTTTGTTACACAGCCCATCAGGGGCCCAAGGTTAGCCAAAGCCTGCATTAAAGTGACCTATACCCCTTAAAAAGGCTCAATAATCCCCCAAAAGTAGCCATTGCCTCGCCTTAATCGCGCATAACCAATGGTAAATTACACTATCAAACATACTTTACAATCAGAGCCATAAGCAGCAAATAGAATTCGTAAACCTCATTAACAGGTAACAAGATTGCCACTAGCAACCATAGCAATTTAGGCAACTTGAGCTTTAGGCTCTACAGTGCCCGACATATAGCTTAGTGAGGAAAGCCACTAAGAGCCAAGATAGGCAAGAGAATCTAGAACAGAACAACTCAACTAAAACCAAGCAGACCAAGCCAAGCCAGGCAATGCCTAGCAAGCCAATCCAAGAAGCCTCGCAGCACTTGAGTCGAGCATATGGGGAACTTACAGTCCATAAAATCGCTAGCGGCCATAGGCGCGGCCTCTACCTGCACAGCACCGCTTTGAGTACCTTTATACGAGAGCTTGAGCTGAGTTGGGTAGCAATGTAGATTTTAGGCGAGGTTTATGAGTTGAGATTTAAGGTGGGATTTGAGATTTAGGCGAGTGTGCAGGTGCTTAGGATGCAAGCTAAGCTGCAGTGGCCATGTGATGTAGTACTGAAAGTGTAAGGCATGGCCACTAGTACCAAGGGTGTAGCATGCGCTCAAGCCTTGGCATGGGAATCATAGTTGCTACTCAATCTCGGAGTTGAGCTTGACCATATATTGGCCGCCTACATTGATTACCTGGCAAGTGGTCTTATCGCGTTTACCGTCACCAAAGACGCTGAGCACAAAGACTTTGCACACTTGGCCGTCTTTGCCGCATTTACCATCACTACCTACGCTCTCAGAGGATACATAACCGCCAAAGTAATCGGCATGTTTTAAGGTGGCTTCAGTGAAAATGGTTAAACGGTCGTTTAGATTAGCCTTTTGCTCATCATTTAGCTCACGAGTGTCGATCATGGCCAAAGCATCGCTGACCTTGCCCTCGTAAACTGTTTTGGTAAATTGTACTGCCACTTTTTCAGCCTCAGATGAGGATGTACAAGCGCTTTGGGTTAAGGCAGCCGCAGCCATCAGGGCTGCGATGCTCATAATTTTGATTGTTTGCACGATGAAATTTCTCTAGTGTTTCTGATTGATAGCAATATCTTTTTAAACTAGGCCCGTAAACACAAGGCGCTTAAGCACTAATACAGTAAGATCTAACTGCACTAATCCATGAGTTAAAGCCACATACTGTATGTACAACACCACTAGTGCTAATCGCCTCAAGCTGCACTAAATGCATTCAGGTTCATACAAGTTAAAAGCGCCATGCCATGCTTATCTAAGCCTCAAAGCTGCACGCTGCAGGCTGTAAGCTACTTACACATAGCTTAAGCAATGATGATCTCATGCAAGTGCTATGTATCCTTGAGGCTAAAGGATAGCTAAGTTCAGTCTTGAGGTAGGATAAAAGCTCTGATACCTCAATTGCCTAATTCCATGGCTGCATGTGCAAAGCTTAGTTCTCGACAACACTTAGATAAGCTTGAGCCATATCTTGAGCAGCGCTAGCTTGAGCATGATTGTTACGTGCTTTAAGTAAAAAGCACCACATAGTACTCGTTCTATACGAGGTTTGAATGAGCTATGAGCCTAGTAGTCATTTTAGTTTAGCTTCATAAACTTAGCTAAAACTGAGCAACTAGTATGCAAGTAGCTAATTATTGCCTAGCTATAAGCATGTATATCACGTTTATAGCTCCAACAACAATGACACAGATCACTAATACAAGCGCTATCAACTAGACTCGACAAAGTACTTTCTATGGTCAAATTTCTGCAACTTTCTCAATCAAGATCGTTTGGCCATAAGCGTAAACTTGCTAAGCAGCGCTATCCTCAGTGCAGCAGCTTGCCATGCTCATTTTGAGCAATTAACAGCATGACCAATGATCTAAATACATTTACTCGCTATGTAGCATAGCCTAGGAGCAGGCATGCTCCGAAGCACTTAGCTATGCGCAAAAGTACTGTCCACCCCTTAAGATCTTTATCTACTTCCCACTTTGTAACTTGGGCTGAAGCTGCTTTATCACGGATATAAACGCGTACTGAGGCATGCATAACTAAATCAAAGAACAAGCAGCTGCAGCAAGGTAAGTTGTGACCGCAACATATTGGACACTCCCAATACGTGACACTTCAAATAGAATGAGGCTTTTTTGAAGCTTGGCTCTGAGACCCATGAAAAATGATGCGACCCTGACTTTTAAGAGTGTCTCACACTTCATCAGAAGCTTAGCAGCTGTTGTGGCTTAGAGGCAGATGTTGCGTAAAAGCATAATCCTGCTCTGTAATGGATAGATAACTGCTTATTTGAGCTTAGCTACACTCAGTTGAGATTAGATAGCATGTGGTGGTAAGAGCTGAGCTTAGCTAATCACATTTGAAAATGGATGGGATTGGATGACAAAGTTGGGCTGAGCTTAGCGGATGGCGAGCTCTAAGCTTTGCTTAGCTTAGTTGCCTGCATCAAGCTCTAAGATCGAGCATGCGGCAGGGGAGGCTTGGATTTTGGGCGTGCCTATGCGCATGGAAGTGAATATTGGTAGGCAGAATAAAAAAAACGGCCCATGCAAATAGCACCAGGCTAATGCAGTGGGCCGCTTGTGAAAGTAGTGACTAATAAGTACTACTTGAGAGAAACCTTAAGGACGCCTTCTCGGTTAACTAAGGAAACCACACCGGTATCGGTAGAACCATCGCCAAAGGTGTGCTCAACCTTAACGGAGCAAGCATCGCCGTCATTAGCGCAGTTGCCATCAACGCTTAGAGCCTTAGTGCCCTTGTAACCATCGCTCATCTTAGCCTTGGTCTGAACAGGAGTGAGAGCAACAGTAAGCTTACCCTTTGCAAGCTTTAACTCATTCTCGCTTAAACCCTTGGTATCAACTAAGGTCATGACCTTATCGATATCATTTTCAAAAGTTGCCTTTGAGAAGGCTAAAGCTGCATCTTCTGGCTTTGGACCGCCACAAGCAGTCATTACTAAAGCAGAAGCACCCAATACTACGGCACTAACGAGGCCCTTGAACTTGCGCATTACTATTCCTATACACACATAAGAGATACTGCTAAAGAGCAGTAATCAAAACTGACTTTAACTTAACTAACACAAGGGCTCAATAGATTGCACTGACCTTGCGTCGTCAAGATTATATACGACAATAAAGATCTTAGACACTTTTTAGTAGCGTAAGCCTTTTTGAGGCAAATTCACAGAATGTCCATTGCCTCTTGTGCTGCAATGCACTTTCTAAAGATGCCGCCGCACTATCCTTTCTAAGCGCACTACATTTTAACCTTGAGATTGCCATTTACATTAATAAGGTTAATGTCGTTTTCGTGCACGGTGCCATTAACAAAGCTTATTTCAAGCTTAACGCTGCACTCATCTTTGTGACTATAACAATCCCCTTCCACAGCTAAGACTTTTGCCGACTTATAGCCATCATGCAATGCAGCATGCACTGCCACTGGCTTGAGTGCGATAGTATGCTTGCCCTCTGACAAGGCCCCTGACTCATTCTCAGCACTATTTGCATCATTAGTGCTGTTTGCCTTCTTCTTACCATGGATTGCAACATAGTCCTCATCGGTATACATGATGCTCATGATTTTTTGGGCATCACCGGCAAACACCGCTTCATTGAAGGCAAGCGCTACATCCTCAGGCTTTTGCTTAGGCCCTGAGCAGCCCACCATAATTAAGCCACTCAGCGCAAGCACCATAACCAACAATCTCATACTAAATCCTCATATTGCTTACAGCATACCAAGCGCTCTGCTGCGCAGCCGCACCGCACCATACCGGTAGCACTCCATACCGCGCATTGCACAGCACCGCCTAGCTGTTACACCAAACAGCATCATTGCATGTCCTTGCGCTACCACCATGCTGTTCATTGCTCTTAGATGCGCTCCGCTCGTAAGAGCTTAAGCTAAGATCATCACGAGACAAGTAATGATCGCCACAACGACATAGCCAGCTCTCCATCAAGCATGAGACGGCTAATTCAGCCTTTTTAAGCACTTAAATGCCCTACTTTGATAAGGCTACGCCTTAGCTGATGCTGTATGCGTGAACTAGCTAGTACATAAAGAGAGCCATGCTAAGAGGCTAGCTTTTAAGCAGGCAGAACTACAGCGCATTAAACAGCACCTCGCACTGCCTGTGTAAAAGCACGAGTGCAATTAACAGATGCCTCATAGCAACCATAGATCATGCTTAAGTAAGGTGATCTTGCCTAAAAGCTTAGCACGCCTACAGGCCATAAAGTCTCTTATTTATGCGTTTCATGATGTGTATATGGTTTTTGTTGGAGATGAGCAAGCGCTTTTTATAGATGCTAGGTCTTAGATAGGCACTAGCATCAGGCTTGGGCATGCTCATGGCATGTAATCAAGACCCTGCAGTTATTTCTGCCTTGGCTGTGCCTTCACTTAACGATGCCATGCTCATTTATAAAGCACAGCGCTGCTGCGCCGCTAAACATCCTTAGCGACTGACCTTTGCAACCGCTCCTTGGTCGCTGCTCCTTTACCACTAGCCTTTGCAACTACTCCTTTACCAGTTAACCTCGCTGCTGATCCTTTGCTGCTGTCAACTGCTGTTTTGCATGCGTGACGAGATGAGGCCGATTTTGAAGATGGCTTCTTGCTCCATGCATTGGATCGTGAGCATGGCATGGGACGGGGTATGTCTTTTTTAGTCATGCAATGTAGTGAAGCTAGTTCTTGTAGTGCAGCTGCGGCATATAGCGCAGCTGTACATGCCTTTCATGGAGCTTCGTTTTGGCATTTGCATTGGCATTGGGCCTCTAGCTTATATGGTGGTTTTGTGTGGATTTGGCGTATTTATGCTAATTGTTGTAACTAGGCTTGGGGTGGCGGTTGACAGAAAATGGCTTGTTGACATTCAAGCTTGCAACATTTGAGAGCAATGATGAAGCATTGCTCACAAAATGGCAGCAAAATAACTTTTTACTATGTCTTATCACTTAGAATGTCACAAAGCTTTTAAGGGCACGTCAGGGTGACGTTGCTTTTTGCTCTTAAAGCTAAACAGTTATTCGTGCCTGAGGCTGGTAGTGTTATTCGATATTTAAGCGGCTGCAGCCTAGGTATATTGAGCAGTTTATTATTTCAAGGACGATTAGAATGGCAAAGAAGTCTGTATTAAGTGCACTGGCAATGGCCTTAACCTTAGCTGTATCAGCCCCTGCACTGAGCGGCTGCAATAGCACTACCTCTAACTCTGTCACTACTGACCGTACCCAAATCATGCTCGTATCTGAGCAAGAGGTGATGGCAGAGGCAGACAAGTACTATCAGAATGTTTTAGCTGAGGCTAAGCGCACTAAGACTCTCAATACCAACAAGCAGACTTACAATCGTGTACGCAAGATTGCTGACAAGATGATTAAGATTGCTCCAACCTTCCGTGCTGACTGCAAGGACTGGAAGTGGGAAGTTAACGTCTTTACCTCTGATGAGGTTAATGCCTGGTGTGCTGCTGGCGGTAAGATCGGTGTTTACACTGGCATTATCGATACTCTCAAGCTTACCGATGATGAGCTTGCTACAGTATTAAGCCACGAAATTGCCCACGCTCTGCGCGAGCACTCCCGTGAGCAGATGTCAGCTGAGTACGCAAAGCAGACTGCCATGTCAGTTGCTTCATTCTTAGGCGTTGAAACTCAGAAGTTACAGCTTGCCGATATCGTCTCTCAAGTTGGTCTGAGCTTACCATTCTCCCGCTCTCACGAGACTGAGGCTGATGAGCTTGGTTTAGAGCTCATGTACCGTGCTGGCTACAATATCGATGCTGCTCCTAAGCTCTGGGAGAAGATGATCGCCTTATCTGGCAGCTCCAATGGTCTTACCAACCTTCTCTCTACTCACCCATCAGGTGAAGATCGTATCGAGAACTTAACTCGTGTTGCTGCTGAGCTTAAGGGCTCTAAGACCGACGCTAAGAAGTAATTAATGCTATAGCCTCCGCTATATTAAGGCTAGCCTAGCTCTATCAAGAGCTAGGCTAGCCGCAATATAATAAATCCACCCTTGCTAAGCCCTTTCCACAAGCAATCAAAAAAGCACTAAGTCTCTTTCTGCACTCCCATCCAATCAAGCTAGCCTTTTACCACCAAGCTACCTCAATAAGCCCTGACTTCAGGCTGCACCAGGCATTCCGCACAGTAAAGCCGCACAACTCGGCACTACTCTTAGTTAGTTAGTTAGTTATCTGTCAAAAGACCAAGACGCCACAACCAGCTTCGCAAGGATAACTGTTCAGCAGCGCAAACATCCTAGCTTCCCGGCTCACTCAGAGCTGAACCTAACCTTTATGCATTAGCACCAGGCAAACTTCACTAGCAGCACTCTTTAAGCAGTTCTCACATACTGTTAATTACTGCACTTAGGCACAAGATCTCCATTTTTTGAAGCTAACAGTTCCAGGCAGCTATAAAGCAACTGTACACGGGAGTGTACTGTCTTTTGTACTGCACCTTTAGCTACGGATGTTGTTGTGTTCATAGTGTCTTGTGATCTCACCAAGAGCTAAATCTAAGCCCATCTAGCCGTACTAAGTGCAAGATGACCTGACATCGCTTCAATCCATTGGTCAACGCTAAAATGGGACATTCTTTTGCCAAAGATCATCTCAATAAGCCCTGTACAGGCTCATGATCTACCTCATCAGCTTGATAGATACTTACGAAGCAGCTTACGACGATGGTCGTTTAGCTAAGTTGGGCTAATTTGAGCTAATAACGCTTTTTTGAAACGCTTGTAGCTACTGCAGCTAATAGCCTTTTAGAAAGGGGTGATACCCATTGAGTCTCAATAATTCTCAATGAGTCTTATTGACGCTCAATGACTCTCAATGATTATTTTTGAGCATGGTGACTCTCTCCAAAAGTCGTTAGTCTTGATGAGGCCGTCTGCTTAAGCCTAGTAGATGATGGTAGAAGATCTTACGCACAGGTTTTAGTGGCAGTGTACACTGCAGCTGTGTTTGAGCCTGAAGCTTGAGTTGCGGCATGGGCGGTTGTTTTGTGGACTTGGCTTTGCGGCTCTGTTGATGTGGGTAATGCTTGTGGACTTGGCTATAGATGTAGCGACCACAAAATGCAGGCTATTTTATTGGAGCTACCTTTAATTAAGGTGGTGAGCCATAGTCCCAGATAAAGACCGAGGGCTACAGAGATAAGAGGCATAGCAAGATTAACGTGGAAGTGAAGGTGAAGGTGCGATCGGCCATAGCGATCGGCCCGAGCAGCGGATCATGGTAAGAAAGGCTGAGTGAGACGACTCATTGGTGATGGTATGCAGATTTTTTTGTGTAGATAGGATCGTCTGGCCATTTAATGGTGGGTTTTGATGGGATCAAATGCTGTTTTTATGGGGTTCTTGAGCGCGTGGCGGACTTAAGGAGTCAAGGTATGTCTATCTGTAGCGCAATGCTATGATTTATAGTATAGAATGGTAATCGAACTATATTTTTGTTAAATATGCGTCAGGTTCCGCTGTGCGCACTGTGTGCTTGCTTCTTTGGACATAGGATCTGTTTTCATGTCAGTTAATCGCGTTGTTGTTGCTCACTTTTCCCCAACTGGTGGCACCAAGAAAGTTGCCATGGCATTAGAGGACGGTCTTTTAGACCTGAGCCCAAAGTATCGCTACCAAGTCATCACATACAATTACCTCTCACCCATGCAAAGAGAGCAGCGTGTTCCTGAGTTTACGCCTAACGACCTCTTAGTTTTATGCTATCCAGTCTATTTTGGTCGTATGCCTTCTTGTTTAGAACAATGGCCTGAGCTTAAAGGCAATGGTGCGAAGGCTGTGGTGTGCTCAGTTTACGGTAACCGTGCTATAGAGGATGCTGAGCGCGAGACTATTACTATGCTCAAAGAGCATGGCTTTGAGGTGATTGCATCATTAGAAGCCATTGCTGAGCACTCTCAGGATCGTACCTTAGCCTCACACCGACCAGATAAGCGCGACAAAGAACAGCTCAGCACCATGGCCCGCAGCATTATCGAAAAAGTTTGTGAAGCCGATGCCAAGCATAGCCCTCTACCTAGCTTTAATGTCGATACCACCACGCCTTATCGTGAAAGATCCAAGATTAAGGCTACCCCAAAACTTTTAGATATTTCCACCTGCAATGAGTGTGGTCGCTGTGCTGAGGTATGCCCAGCTGGCATTATCGATCGCTATACCCATGATATTATTCCTGGCATGGAGCATAAGTGCATGGGCTGTCGTGCCTGCATCGCTACATGCCGTGTAGGTATTCGTGGCTTTCTTTGTGAAGATAATCTCGAGATCATCAAACAAATGGTCAACATCAAAGAGCTCAACCGCGCCCGCAAGCATAACCTCCTTAAGTGGCCAAGTGCCTAAACTACTCAAGTGGCAAGCTTCTTAAGCTGTTTAATGGCCTGAGGCATATTTTACTTGATCTGCTAAAGGCCATATCACTAAGCTCACTTTTAGAGTTAATACACGCCACACTCTATTATCTTATGGGTCAGCTTTCTTAGCTGACCGCATCATCTCAAGATCAGCTCTTGCAAGAGACTTAGCAGGCTGCTTTCCTTGTTTTTGCAAAATTGGGCATAGCTCGTTCTTAATGGGACTACTAATGATCCCATTATTACTAGCGGCGCTAGTAAGTACTAGCCGCTGCAGCTATGGCGAGTGAAAAGCTTGAAAGCTTAAGATGACTTTTGTGGTGTAATTAGATTTGTTGGTTAGATGGTGAATAATAATCGCAATTAGGAATTTATCTATGATGGTTGTAAGCCATCAATTGCACTATTTGTGGAGCTTGATCTTGCGTGATAAGGTTCGCATCTTTACAAAAAACTTGTCACCTGTAATCTCTTAGACAAGCCCGTATTTAAGCGAACTTTAGGCATGCTCCTGTGCCTGTTTTGATCTCTTCGTGGCTTTATTTTGGCTAGATCATTGTGTACTAGCTGCCTGTGATGACGATCATTTTTTATACTCTACAAGTGTCAAGACAATAGCCGCAATGCTTGCTACAGTGCGCCTTTATGTACTCTTCGTGCTATAATTTTTTCGATGTGACCCAGCATATTATGCATGCAAGAGTTAAGGAGATAAGGATCTCCTCTAACACGCTCTTAAGAGAGCCTGCTCTAAGATCTTGAGTCTCTTATACAGGTTCTTCAACAACAGTTTCTTTATGCTATGAGAGTTGCACACATCTTTAGCTTGCGCTTTAAGATCGCAAGATAGATTGAAGCTTTTACTCTCATATTATGTTGCCGCATCTATGATCTTGTGGTGCTACTAGTTAAAAGCGAGCGCTTTTAGGCTCATCTTTTTATGATGATGCTTTAAGCTCTTGCTTAGGTTCTAGAGCATATTAACAGTCTGATGTGGCGTTAAAGTTAAGATTAAGATCGTGGCTTTGCTTGTTTGATTTTGTGCATAAAGCTTTGGTGCTTAAAGCAAGTCTTTAGGCTTTAGCTTAGTACATACGAGGTGTTTGTTCACTAAGTTAGGTACATGCACATTTAAGGCACTAAGACTTTGGCACTCGATGCCAAAGCCTATGCGCTGTTACTTTTTATGCTGTTGTTGTCTTAAGATCGTTTTGCTGCTGTGAAAATAGCAGGGTTGGTTTAGGTTTTCGCTAGGTTTTGACGGTTTTCTACTGAGCATTGTGGCTTAGTGGTAGCCTTTGCATCAGAGTATGATCTTTCATCACGATGCTTATGCGAAGGCGCAAAGCCCTGAGAAAAGGAAATTCTTGTGAAGCTGCAAGCTTGCTCTAAAGTCATTACGTTAAATGCGATTGGTTTTACCCTCTGTGCTGCGGGCTCTTTATTTACATTAAGCTCCGCACAGCAAAGCATTGACGACACCTACAAGAATAAGGTGCAGTCTGCGATTTCTAGCGCCAACTCCGATCTCATTCATTACGTGCACCGTATTGACAATGATTACTATCAGCTCGTCAATATGTCGCTATCTAATGTGCTTTCTCTCAACCGTGAGGTCTATCTTAAAGACCCTCTCTTATCTTTCTTTGAGAGAAATATCCGCGCCCCATCAAGCTACTCTAATGGCGAGTACTTAAAGTACGCTTTAGACGCCTTAAACTATTACAAGATTCCTTATGCTTGCTACGATCTTAAGAGCAAGGAGCTTGAAGTTTTTGGTATAAAAGATGAGAAGCTAAAGAGCCGCTTATTAAAGGCCCATACTCAAGATGGCGCCACTTTAGAAGATCTCATTAAGCAGCCTTCAGCCTTAACTCAAAGCTTTAGCATCATGTACTCAGGTAGTGATACTTACCTGTGTCTAAAAATCTTTGATCAAGGCGCGAACAAGAATTACTACGTCTTCTCAAGCTATTTAAGCGTGCTTGAGAACACTAACCTCGACGTTAAGAAGATCTTCTCTGATATCGATCCTATGATGCAGGACATCTTAAAGGACGATGCTGTCATGATCGTACGTCGTGGTCAGACTGTCTTTAAGACCAATCAATTTGATCTTAAATTAGACTCTCACCTCAATAACCTACGCTCCATGGTAGGCGTACGTATTGTTGATAGTGAGGGCAATAAGGTAAGCGATCCAACTAAGCTCTCAAGCTCAGATAATGCCTCAATCTTAGGCGTCTCTTACTTACGTAGTATCAACTCTTACATTATCTTAAAGCGTCCTTTCACAACTTATTATGAAAGCGACTCTCTACTCTTAATTGCCCGCATTGCACTGGTTATCTTGTGCTTAGTCTTCATGGGACTGATCACTCGCGAGATCTTACGTGCATATCGCGATGACAAGCGTGAGTTTAAGCATGTGGCATCCTTAGTTAATCGTTTAACTAACATGCCATATGACACTTTCTTAGTGAAGGTTAACGAGGCTCATCAGGCTTATTTAGAGCACAAGGCTAAGCAAAATGCTGCAGCCTCTACTGCTGATACTTTAGCAGAGGGTGCCAAAACCGAAGCAAGCGCTGCAAGTGCTACTTCCGACGCAGCAGATGCCAATGCAAGTGCAAGTGCAAATGCAACAGACAGCGCTGCGAATAAGAATGTGGCAGCCAATGAGAACGCTACTGCTGCAAAAGAGGGCTCTACAGCCGACACTACTGCTGCTACTGCTAATAGCAACAACAGCGCTCAAGAGGACAAGCAACAGGCTCTTGAGAGTGTTGAGGGTATTGCTAAGGCTGTTGATACTAAGCTTGAGAAAGACGCTAAAGAGCATATTGATGCTGCTAAGGCTGAAACTGAGTCAGATCAGGTTAAGGCCGATAACGATGATGAAGGTGCAGAGCATATCGATGAAAACAACGATATAAGCTTAATGCCTACTGAGAAACTCAGCGAAGAGGCTATTAACTTCATCGAGAACTACATCTTAGAAGATCTCTTAAAGAATAGTGGTGTTGAGGCTGACTCGATTACTGGCGAGGCTCTCTTAGGCACTATTCATATTGCTCTAAGCGCTGAGCTTAAGTCATCTCAGCAAATTAGCGAGCTTAAGACTGAGTTTAAGAACCGCATTCCTATCTTCCGTAAAGAAGGTCAGTTCATTGCCGCACGTAAGATGCTGCTCAATACCCTGCCTTCAGAAGATGCTATGCCTTCTTCTAACTTTGTTGATTTTGCAGCTTTCACCGTACCAGCCCGAGAGCTTTCTGGTAACTTCTATCTGATTCGTCGTATTGATGAGAACAATCTTGCTTTCATCATTGGCGATTGCTGCTCTATTGGTATTAAGGCTGCCTATACCGCTACTGTAATTAAGACTTTAGTGGATGAGGCCTTAAGACTGTCACTTGATCCGCCTAATATGATGAGCTACATCAATGACCGTCTGTGTGAAGAGCGCAATGTTGCCTCAGTGGGCTTATTTATCAGCATCATCTCTGAGATGACAGGTAATGTGATTGCCTGCAACGCTGGCCATACTAGCCCAATCGTGATTGACGATAATGGCCCTCACTTCATGTGCGAGCCAAATGATAAGCGCTTAGGCCGTAATCAGGGTGAGACCTTTGAGCTGAGCAAGTGCTACCTTGCTAACAATGATATGGTACTGCTCTACTCACAAGGCATCGTTAACGTCCGCAATAGCAATGACGAGCTCTTTGGTATGGAGCGTCTGCTTGACCACTGCGATAACAGCGCAGGTCTACGTGCTGATGAACTTATCATCCGCATCCTCAATGACATCAAGCAGCATAAGGGCAAGCGCCCATTCCGTGAGGACGTCTCCTTAATCAGCTTCAAGCAGCTGCGCATCCGCTTCTAAAGCCACAGCTAAAGCTGATAGCTAGCCAAAAGCTCAATTAACAAGCTTCATCTCAAGGGCACGTTCGCTAATCGACCGTGCCCTTGTGCTATCTACAGCCACACCGCCTAGCGATCACCATTGCCAGCGCACCACTCCTAGCCAGATCAACAATAACTGCCATTAAACTGCAGCTCGCATGTGAACAGTTCAACCTCAAATTCCACCAACAAGACCAAACGCCCTCTTGGCTCATGCACTCAAGCACAAGGCGCTACACCTCTTGGCTCATGCATTCAAACTCAAGGTTCTACAATTGATAAGAAGACTGGTGTTTTACTGCAGCCATGTAGACGCACAGGCATAGGACTAGTCATTAGCAGATACTCAGACGTTCGCTAAATCGTGATCATGAAGGCTGATACCTGGATATACCGACAACCGCGCTTGAAGATACAAAGATGCGAGGTCTGCTTAAGAATTGCGCTTGTGTATGCGTTTTTAGTGAAAGGAAGGCTGTACTTTTGTATTGCACTAAAGTTGAGGGTAAACAAAAGTGCCTTTGTTTTGGGTAAATTTGCATCAAGGCCATATTTGAGGGATTTATACGATTGGCATTGTAAATTTTGCAGAATTAGCCCTGGCCTGTATGGTGCCTAATCAGTGCAAAAAGTGCGTACCAAAAGTGATCAATCGTTGTCTTTAGTTGGGCATTGCATCAATTTTGTGCAATTTATGAGAATTTGCTGAGTTCAAGATCACAGTTAAAAAGCGTCAAAAATCCCATAGAATGGCCATTTAATCTATGTATCTAGATAAAACTCGAGATCAGTACCTTTGACGGTTAAATTGCCTTAAAGATGCCATTTTTCTAGTTTATGGCATAATTAATCCCGACGATAATCATCACTCGACATAAGACTTTGTTTAGCAACACATTCTAGTGCAAGCAAGTCACCTGTCAGGGTAGGTCAGGAGATGCACAGACGCAGGGTTACAATCCCTGCTTTTTTATCGGTGCTCTCTTTTATGAACTCTTGAAGTTCAAACGATAGAAATCGGCTGTCGTTGTACTACGCGCAGCACGGTTATTAGGCGCTCTAGCGCTATCTTATGCATGCTTACCGGCGTTTGCATCAGATCTAGATTATGTGGCCACACTTACCTGTATGTGTCCATGTAACTCAACTTTTAACCGTAAACAAGTCCAAGCAATAGCATCTACACCAATTGATGCGCATGATGTTAAGTACATCTAAGCTTTGCTAACTGCCTAGTACTGTCACTGACTCTAAACGGATGCGACTTAATATGCCGCTTACCGGCGGCTCAGTCTTGAAGTCGAGACGAACTATTTAAAGGCTTTTCTATGTCAAAACTTACAATCAAGGAAATTATCTTGCTCGGCATGACCAACTTTGCATTATATGTTGGTGCTGGCAACATTATTTTCCCACCGATCTTGGGATTACAGGCCGGAACTAATGTATTCCCTGCTGCTATTGGCTTCTTAATCACTGGTGTGGGTCTCCCTGTTATCGCTGCTGTGGCTATGGCTCGTTTAGGCGGCTCCATGGAGAAACTGTGTGAACCAATCGGTGCAAAAGCTGGCTTCTTAGCTGTTGCAGTGTGCTTCTTATCCATTGGCCCTCTCTTTGCGATCCCACGTACCGCAACTGTGGCCTACGAACTGGCTATTAAGCCTTTCGTTAGCGAAGACACCAACCTGCTCCCAGGCTACTCAGTGTTCTACTTTATCATTGCTCTGATCTTTGCTCTTTACCCAGCTAAGATTCTTGACACTGTAGGCAAGATCTTATCCCCAATTAAGATCGCTGCACTGTTAATCCTCTGCGTAACTGCATTTGTGTTAGCTCCATCTGAGCCAGTTGATCCACAGGCTGACTTCGTAACTGGTGCATTTACCTTAGGCTTCGTTAACGGCTACTTAACCTTAGATACCTTAGCTTCTTTAGCATTCTCCATCATTATCGTTAATGCTATTCGCTCCCACGGTGTAACTGAGGTTCGCCCTGTAACTAAGTACGCTATTATCTCTGGCTGTATCGCTGGTCTTGGCCTGGCATTCATCTACGTATGTCTGTTCAAGCTTGGTAACGAGTCCTTCGCTTTAGCTCCAAAGGCTACTAACGGCGCTGAGGTATTAAGCGGCTACGTCAACTACGCCTACGGCACCTTTGGTAACATCTTCCTTGCAATCTTAATTATTGCAGCATGTATGGTTACCGCTATCGGTCTTATCTGCGCCTGTTCTTCATACTTCGAGAACGTATGGCCAATCAAGTACCGTACTTACGCTATTATCTTTGCTGTTGTTTCCTGCGGTATTGCTAACTTCGGTTTAACCACCTTAATTAACATCTCCGTACCAGCTCTGATTTCCGTATACCCAATGTTCATCGTACTCGTGATGACCTCTTTCATCCGCGATTACTTCAAGAACCAGCGCTTAGTTATTGCTCCAGTTGCTGCTTTAGCTTTAGTATTCGGTCTCAACGATGGTATCGAGGCAGCTGGTTTCAACATTCTGCCAGACTCAGTCAAGGCTATGTTACCAATGTATGACAATGACCTGTCATGGTTAGTACCTTGCATCGTACTCTGCGTGATCATGTACTTTGTTGACCGCGCTAAGAGCACCAAGGCAGAAGCTGCCTAATACATAACAAACCTCATAAAGATTCGCCTTGCGAATCGTCAAAGGCCCGCCACGTGCGGGCCTATTTATTCTCACCTCCCAGGCCCATCAGCTCGCAATTCATCAACGCCCATCTCTTCTAAATCCCTTCAACCCACAACATTTTCCTGACTAAGCATCCTATTCCATCAACCGCAAAAGATCATAGCAGCTAGGATCAGAGTAATTATCTGTTTATCTATTCAACATAGAGGCAAACTCCTAGGTTATACCTAGAAACAATCAAAGTTTTGCTTATAAAACAGGATCACGGCTCAGAATACTGTATCAAGGATTGTTTTTCATAGAGCACTCGCTATCAAATTTTGTAAAATTTTATAGACAATTCAGTTACCATCTCAACGAGCAACAAACGCAGTTTTACGCAGCAAAACAGATATTTAAGGCCTTTAGTAAAAACTCATAGATATACATGTTTACACAAGATACTTAACTGCATGTAAAGAACAAATTACAATTATCGTTAACACAAGCAGAAGCGATGATTAGAAAGATCAGAACTAAGATTTAGTTTCGAGATCACTCCGATCGCAATAACAGAATTCAAAAAGCTCTTGCATGCAGGCTAGCCCTGTTCTCTCATACAAAGAGCAAACAACTAACTAAAAGGGTCTAGCTATGGCAGTATACGTTAATACAAATTACTCAGCTCTTCAGGGCCAGCGCTACCTCGGTAATGTCCAGAACTCACTGACTA
>NZ_CABTML010000097.1:0-12304 GCF_902485895.1 uncultured Anaerobiospirillum sp.
CCTAGCAATTGCATGTTTCCTTAAAATTCGATAAACATGCGGTTTATAATATGTATGCTAGCTTTTAAATTTAACCCCCGTAAAATCGACCAAGTACTGACGCAGCAGTGCCATGCTCTTCAGCTTGAGTAGTAGCAGTCTCTTGTTCTCTAGGAGCAGCTTCACTTTCTGCATGTCTAAATAAAGGCGCATCCTCAAACTCTTGCTTATCTTCTAACTCTTGCTTAGCAATGTCAGGCTCGGCAGCATCGCTCTTCTTATCCGCAGAGATACAGCTGATTCTTGCGCTGGTGCTGGTGCTGTTATCGGTCTGCGCATTATCGCCACTATCAGCTTTAGTAGATTGAGCCTCTAAACTTTCAGTCTTTGCTGCAGCCACAGTAGATGCCTCAATTGCTGTGTCCGTATCTTTTGTATCTGCAGTTACGCTTGCAGATTCGTTTGATGACACTGCCTGGCTATCGGCATGAGCTAGGTTCATTTGATCTTGGCTTGCAATCGAGCTCGTAGTTTGCTCATGGTTTGCAATAGAGTCCGTGATCTTTTCAGTATCGGCTAATGAGGAGAGATGCTCATCGACAAAAGCGCTACCTGCACATACTGAAGCTAGCTGCATGCTATGAGGTGCACAGAGTGCTAGTCCTTCTTTTGCGGCAGATTTCATGGAGCTTATGAGGGTATTTAGGCGACTTAAGAATGACTGTAAGGTCTTGGCAATTGCGTTCTTTTCTTCAGTTAACAAAGCTAGGCGCTTGATGGCATTGCGCAATGAGTTTTTGTCGTTTTGCTTAAAACTCTGATTGCGCATTTGTAAAACCTGAGACTCATAGCGATTGCACATGACCTCACAGATATAGTGTTTTTCACTATCAGCAACTACAGGTGCTATGTGTTTGCAAGCATCAAAGACTTCATCGGCAGTTGGGACAAAGTGGAATTTAGCTGCCTGAATGTAGTCTCTTACAGCCTTTTGGTACTTCTCTAGACCACGCTCAATAGCCTTGTTCTCATCATCGCTATTGCCGCTAGTAAAGACAAAATCATCTAAAGTTGGTTTGCTCTGACCACAGTCTTTTAGAATGCGCTTGTTATACTCAACTTGTAAGCTTTTGCGATCTACTGTGAGCTTGGCAAAATCGACTAAATGCTGATACCACTGCAGACGGCAGCGCAGCACAATCTCTCTTTCAGTTAGATGCACAAAGTCAGTTGCAAACTCGCGACACATGGCAGCAAATGCCTCTATGCTTGAGGCTTTACCGCCCTCAATAGCTTTCTTACAACGCACAAAGAGTTTGCTGCGCTCCTTGCTCATCACTGACTCTGAGGCACGAATAGCCAATCGGTGAGAGTCGACTATGCAGATAAGATCGTCGGCAAATAACTTACGCATTGCTGCAGTCTTAACACCAACAGAGCTAGACTTACGACGCCATGCAGCACAGAGCATAGTTCTAGAGGTGTACTCAATTTCCTGCACAGACATGGTTTTAAACAAAGAAGCAATTCTGCAGCTTAGGGTAAACCAATCTGGCAAACGCTCCCCTGTGCTCTCAATAGCCTTAGCAATGGCATTGCGCAGCTTGATACGCATTTGTGTATGCTCATTCTTCTTGTCCTGCAGATAGACGCTATCTCCAACAATACGAGTCTCACTAAGATCTTTGCGGCCATTATGAGCTTTCACCACCTTAGCTCTTGCCTTGCGCCCCACAAAATGCTCATCAGCGGCAGCATCTTTATGATCAGCTCCACTTGCACGCTCTTCCTGGGCTGCTTCACTTGCACACTCTAGCTGTGAAGCTCCACTAGCACGCTCCTCATGAGCAGCGTCTGTAGTGGCATCGGTAATGGCTACAGAACAGTCGGCACTGTCAGTCATGCTCATATCCCTGGCAGTAGACTCGCTCTTGACTGCAGCTGAGTGTGGGCGTGACTTTGGTGTGGTCTCTTGCAAGATTTGGCTAATTGCTTGGTCTTGATCTCTTTGGGTATCTAAGAGTAAGTCAGAGTCGCTATTAAGATCTTGCCTTTCCTCACTGTTCTGCTCTGAGCTTGTATCTTCAGTATTGGCTGCTACAGTACTTATCTTATCTTCACTGAAAGTACTAGCAGCGGCATTAGATGGAATGCTTTGTGGTTTAACCTGATTTTGCTGAGCTTTTAGTGAAGATAACTTTGCCTCTAAGGTGTGAAGATTTGTCTTAGCCATCTCTAGCTTATTGGCATAGTACTCTTCATTTTCGCCACCTTTTGCTGCATCGTACTTGCGCTGCATGCTGCTTAAAAATTCTAAAGCCTCGTCAATGGACTGTTGAAGTTCTACTTGTAAGGAATGAGCATTATTAGACATGCATATATCCTCTTGTTTAGTAAGGCCACCACATTAAAAAAGCTGCTAATAGAGTCTTAAAGCGTATGAGCAAAAGTGCTCTGCTTCATTTAGACAAATAAGCCAGACTAATTAGCGCAGCTACGATAGCTGCCACTTAGCGGCAAGCAGCAATATTTGCTCGTGATTACTTGGCCTCTAAGTCGTTTTAGTCTGCGTGATCGCCTCTTAGTCTTGAAGCTTGAGAGCCTTTTACAGTTGCTTTAGTTCTCTCTTAGCACGCTATCTTGCGTATGGTTTGGGCATTACATAGTTATAGTTAATCCAACTTAGCTACAAAACTAAGTTACATCTGTCATAGCAAAATGAAACTACAGACAAGGCCTCACAGGCTTAGTGCGCGTTTTCTTGATATTGCTATGGCGCTTTTTAAAAGTTTGTTGTGTATAAGTTCACTTTGCTAAGGGCGTAGTAAGCCGCCCGCTCAAACTAATAGCTCTTACAAAGAGCTAGATCTAAGCGGCAGTTAATCAAAAGCGTATTCAGATAAAAACGGATGGTAATAGCACTCGCGCATTTCGTTAGCGCTGCGTGCTAGTTCAACATGATTTCCAAGATTGTCTTTTGTATATGGCAGCACCTCCTTGTTTTCAGCTTGAGTCTTAGACCCTGCGTGATCAGACCAAGAAGCAATTGCTCCTTGGTCTCAGGCTCTATGACTTAGCGCTACCTTTCTTGTAGGCTCTATGACTTAGCGCTACCTTTCTTTTAGGCATGGAGCTTCAAAGGATTAATTGAGGTCTTAGATGCATAGTGGCATAGTGATATGGATATGCCATTGCTGTTACATCTGCTTATGCATATGCATACTGTTAATTGCACCAATGCTTATGAATGATTGGCATATTGCTCAAAGGTTGCACCCAACTTGTCTTTGGCCTTAAGGATTAGATTGCTGCCAAAGCCTTGCTTAATACCTGCCTTTGTTTTGTTGGCAGGATCTTGTGATGAGCGTTTAGCTAAACTTGTTGAGGCGCTAAACTCTCCTTTTTGATGGTCAGCTGCCCTTTTCTTAAAGTTTTTGCCTGCATAAGCTGAGCGTCTAGACCCATCTTGGTTGACTGATCTTTTCTGCTCGTAAAAGGCCTCTTGCTTGCTGCTATCTGCGGACTTTGGGTAGTTCTTGCCATCCGAGGCAGTTGTCAACAAATCGTTGACAACTGAATTGCTGCAGTAAGTACCTTCATCTGCCTGTGCAGTCGTATCCTCTTCTTGGCAATTAGAGCTAGCGTTAGCATGGTGCTTGTTACTGTGGCCTAATGTGTTCTCGATAAACGAAGGCTTGTGATTGGCACTAATGGTCTTAATGATGGCGTTTTCTTCTACCGCCTCTTGCTCTTGTGTGGCTATGTGGGTGTAGAAGAGTGGGCCATATTTGTCATAAAGAGCATTAGTTTTAGCCATAGAGTGTTCACCAGCAATGCTAAGCAAAGCTTTTTCCTCAGCTGAGAGCATGAGGTTAAATAAAATGCGCTGATCGCCTTTAACGAAGTAATAGTCTTTCTTAGGCACAGATGAGGCTACCAAGTTAATCTCTTGATTAGATAAACCCATCATGGAGTATGAGTTTCTCAAGGCATCCGAGATCGCATCGCAATTTGGCAAGAAGATACGGGTCTTGGCGCACTCTAAGATATTTTCAAAGTGCTCTGATGCCTCTAAGTCGGTTAATGACTGTGTCGCCAAAATCACAAAGGCATTGTATTTACGTAAGGTCTTAAACCAGTTTAAAAGCTCTGCAGCAAAGACATCATCTTTGAGCATTAACCAAGCCTCATCCACCACGATGGCAAGTGGGTTACCATCTAATTGTTGCTCAATGAGTCTAAAGACTTGTTTGAGCACTGGTACAGAGAAAGACTCAGGTCGTGAGAACACATCTGCACACTCAAAAGTAGTTAAGAAACTTGAGGTGGTAGCATTGGTGTTGCCATCTAAGATGCAATTTTCACTTTGCTCTGCGGTATAGGCAGACAGTGCCTCTTTTAAAGTTCGGCTGCACAGTAAACTATGCAAATCCGAAAGACGTCTTAAGTTATGCGGCATAGAGCTTAGTGCTCTAATAGCCATCTGAATCTCGTGTCTTAGCTCTGGGCTACAAGTAGCACCTGACTGACGTAACAAGAGCTCCACAAAGCTTTGGGCATAATCAAGATCGGCATTACTCTCTAAATGATATAGAGGGCAGAGCATGCGCTCTGAGTTATTTAAGATGATATGACTACCGCCTAAGGCTTTAGTTAAAGCATGGAAAGAACAGCCCTTGTCAAAAGCAAAGACACGCATCCTTTGATAACGCAGCAAGTTGATAATGAGCTCGCCAAGGAGCATAGATTTGCCCGCACCAGTTGGACCAATTACCAAGGTATTGGCCACATCCTTGTCATGCAAATTAAGATAGTACTTACTCAAACCCTCTGTTCTTACCTGCATTAATGGCGATGCATGTAAGCCGTATAAAGGATTAGGGCTAGTTTCCTCTCCTTGTGAAGGCAGAGACATTGGTACTAAATCTAAGAGCACATCTTGAGACACTAATGGCCTACGTAAGTTTTCAGTCAAGTGACCAGGCAGTGAACCAAAAAATGCGTCATCGGCATTCATAGTCTCTACACGAACACTCAGACCTGTTCTTTCAATAGCGGCGATAGCTGCAGCTACTTTCTCTTGGAGCTTATGGAAGTTTTGCTCGTGGATAAGCAAGGTTGCGGTATAAGAACCAAACATCACCTCATTGCTATCTAAAGCTCGCTGAGCTTCATCAATATCTTTAACCTGATCTACAGCATTTTGGTTGACCTTGGCTCTTTCGATATTAAAGACCTGAGATAAGATGCCCTTTTGTGTTTGTGACCAACGGCTGCGATACTTCATCAAGTAAACTTTTGAAGTTGCATGATCAAAAATGACAAAGCGGCTATTAAAACGATAAGCAAAAGGCAAAGTAGCTAAGGTATTGAGCATGGCCTCATGAGTTGCTGATGGCAGTCCTTCAATTGACAACACACTCATATGCTCATATCCCATCTTTGGGGTAAAGCCAGAGATATAGTCATCCGTTGCTAGCACACTGTCTAAATAAGCTCTAGAACCTGGATATGCAATGGGATGTGTCTTGGCAGTTAGACAAGTATGAATCACAGTCAATAAGCGACTAATAACGGCTTTACCGCGATGTGATGAGTCAAATTTCTCTTTTGCAATCTGAGCATTGGCAAGCCCTGATAAGCCTACCTCATCACCACCAGCGCCCACAGCGGTTGGAGCATCTGTAGCAGCTGCAGCAGCTGTAGCAGCAGCTTTGCAAGCGCCGTCTGCCTTAGCGACATACTCATCTGCCTCATCAGCATCTGCATTAGCATCCACGTCAGCAATATCATCATGTGCAGCATTCGCATTAGTACCAGCATTGTCAGCATGTGTAGCATCTGCATCGGCAGCTGCAGTAGCTACCGCGCCATTGGCAAGTTCTGCCTTATGTTCGGCATTGCTATAGGCATTAGAGTCGAAAGCGTTGCTTCTAGGCATTGAGCTAGTGGCATTGTCATCAAGATCTTGGATCTTCTTAGCATCAATACTTGTTGCTGCAGTAACTTTGCTTGCGTTCTCAAAGGAAAGATCGCCATGTTCTTGAGCGGCATCTAATGTTGAGGTGCTGCAATAAGATGGCTGCAAGGCTAAGGTGCTGTCAGCAGCTTGCTGCTTGGCAGATTGGTACTTGGCATCTTGGATTTCATGATCTTGAGAGCTTGCTGTATTGTTTGAGTCTGCTTTGCCGCAAACAGGTCTAAGCTTGCTTGATAAGACGATCTCTTCATTGCCTAAGATCTTGACCGGGAAGCACTGGCTTAAGGAGTCGGCCACAATCTTTACGCGCAGTCTAAACTCTTTAATGATGGCCAAAGTGGCATTGTACTTATCATTAGACATGGCCTCTTTGGTCATGAGACGGCTGATAAGGCGGGTCTCTTTGGATTTGCCTGCATATGTAATGGTTAGATAGATATGAGTTACATAGCTACCTTCTTTGGCAAATTTCTGCTCACGACGACTCTCTAAATCTTTTAGCACTACATTGCTAGTGAGCATGCTTGGCGCATAGGAATTGTCTTTTGATCTAATGGCATCAATCTGAACAGCGTAGTTGCCCTCAAGCTTTAATAAAGCTTTTTGGCATAACTCATAACAGCTTTTTAGCTTGGTGTCGGTAAAGTTGGACATGTCTGGAATCATTAATTCCATCATGCTCATTAAGCCACCAGACTTAAGCACAATGACATCTTGTGTTGGCATAGTGGCATAGTCGATTAAATCGCATACCGTAGGCATCTTGGCATACTCTGGAACGCTAAGACGCGAGCGGAGGAAAAATAACACTGCTAACACACCACACAAGAGTGCCATGGTTAGGCAAACACTTATTAGGAGCTCGTTAGTTGTCATATCAGCCTCAAATATTTAAAGCAAGAGTAAAGTACTGAGCCCAAGGAGCACTTGCTCCCTGGCTTAAGGACGTAAAAACTAAACTGCGCTAAGGTTTTAGTAAGCTTAATTAGCTTGCAGATGCTGAAGTTCACGTTGCTCGTGATCATCTTGGGATTGACTCAGCTCAATGTAGTGGTCAATATCACGAGTTGAGCGGATTGGCTTAATAATAAATTGCTCATCCTCAATGCCATTGACGCACTTTATGCTGCGAATATGTGGCTGAGGACGGCTTTCCATTTGCACTATGATGTCGACGCCACTTGCAACTAAATCATTGTAGTTTTCTGGTGCTTGTTCATTGCGAGAGATCATGAGGCCTAAACGCTTAATGGCTTCTTCTGCGCTACCTGCATGCATGGATGAGAAGCTACCTTTATGACCAGTGCACAATGCATCGATAAGATCTAAAGCCTCAGGACCACGTACTTCACCGACCACAATACGATCTGGATGCTGTCTTAGAGCAGAACGTACTAACTCACTCATATCGGTACTATCTGAGGTATAGGCATGAGTACAGTTAGCAATAACCGGCATAAGCTCCGGTGTATCCTCTAAACAAATAACACGCTCGCTTGGGGCAATATCGGCAAGCTGATTGATTAAGGCAGAAAGTAAGGTGGTCTTGCCTGAGCCAGTTTCACCTGAGACTAGAATGCTCAGTCGAGCCTTAAGCGCATGCTCTAAGATGACGTACTCAGTCATAGTCAGCATCTTAAGATCCATCAGACGATCTAAGGTCATAGAGCAAGCAGCATGTTTACGAATGACTAAAGTTGGATTAGGCACGACTGGAGGACGATTGCACTCTACACGGCTGCCATCAAGCGGCAAGATGCCAGATAAGATGTGCTTGTCAGAGCCTAAGTCCATATCAAGCATTGAGGAGAGCAAACGCATCAGCGCCTCAATATTGGTATTGCTTGAGTTACTTAGCTCAATTGAGCGCTCAGTATATGTATTGATAAACAAACGGCGATCGGAGTTTAGCGCGATCTCAGTTACCTCAGGATTAGCTAAAAGCTCAATAATCTCAGGGCCCACTAAATATGTGAGCATGCGTAATGACTCAATGTTGTAATTGCCAGTACGCCACTTGCGCTCAATCTTATTGAGCATCTTCCAAGCACGCTCGCTAAGCTTGAGATCAAGCTCGAGCACAGAGGCAATCTCACAATCTCCTTCGACCTTATCTTCTGCTTTACCGCAAAACTCTAAGGTACGACGCTCCTTAGGAGTCATATTGCGTAAAGCAGCAGCCTTTGGGTCAAAGCGACAATCGCAAATACCGTATACACCAGGATCATCTTGAGCAGCAGTGATCATAGGACCACTTACGCTAACTTCATCAGTACAGCGCCACATAGAGATCACTGGTACGCTTGAGTGAGGAGGCACATCGGCTACAAAGTAAAAATTGCCTAAACCTACTCTTCCATGAATATCTGAAATATCCTCATCACGCATGCGCTCAGGCGCATTTAAAAACACGAGCTCACGAACGAGAATATGGATTTTGCTCTGCTCAATTTGCGGTAAGACTAAAATCTCATCTGTCTTGTTCTCATAGATCACACGAGTATCAGTACCCAAGGCAATGGCACATACTTTTGGATCAGCCATCAGCTCTAAGATCGGTCCGCCTAGCGCTAACACCAAGGTAAATAAAGCCTCTTGACGCTCTGCAAACATGCTCTCATCAGCTGCCTCAAGCATCTGTAATGCTCTAATACTCATCGGCAACTTGTGCTTTGCTACAGTAGCTCTATTAATACGCTTATAAGATTTAAATGCCTCAGTAAAAGACTGATGTACCAAGCTAAAGCCCTCAGGGCGCATACGCTCAGATTCAGGCACGGTAATAGTGAGAGCATCAATTGCATCATATTTTTCAGCACTACCCATGCCATACTCTTTATCAAATGCGCACAGCCTACAAAGAAGACCGCTAAGCTTGTTCTCCTTAACTTCACTAGCAGAAACGAGAGCCTCTGCCACATCGCTAGCCCCCGCCATATCGCAATTATCTGCACCAGAGCTAGCAACTAAAGACTCTTTAGCTGCTAGAGAAGTATCCGCAGTATCTTTATCTGCAGGAGCTGTATCGACAGTACCTTTAGCTGCAGAATCTGTATCTGCAGCACCATCAACGTTATGATTAGCTGCTTTACCTGACTGTACGTTAATTGCCTGGTCTAAAGAATATGCATCAGCAGCGCAGGATGCCGAAGACACATGGCTATCATCATTAAGGCCTATAAATACTCGTTCTGCTAAGACAGGCTTATTGTTACTGCTTTGATGCACATACATAGTGTTATCTACCACTCTATAGTTAGAAGGCTCTTGCTTAGTAACCATTAAGCTAAGAGCAGTTCAACTCTTGCTTAGCTCAACATGCCCAACGAGCTACTGCGAGAAGGCATTACTTAAATGCATAACTAAAAAGCATCTCTTGCTAACGATGTCATCAGTCTTAGAAGGCAAACAAGCACCAACCCAAAAGAACTGATAACAGAGATCTTAAGTACTGCATGTGCTGAGCTAAAGATGGGAAAACTTGGGCGTGAGGCAGTTTGCCAAAGGTTTGCTGTCAATCGCGTCCTGACAAAGGACATCATAGGCACTTAGACAAATTGCTCAAATTATGGCTTGTTAATAATTCACAGTAGATGAGTTTGCATGATTAAGCCTGACTTGAGAGCGATCACACTTTTTTACCAAATCCGCATGCCACCACTAAACACATTCCCTCAACAAAGCCCATTTATATCTGCTTTTTAAGGTACAAAAGACCACACCAAACACCACCAAAATCTCCGCACTCACAGGCCACTTTTTACCCCAAAACTCGCGAAATTTTGACAAGCTCACCAACACCATAAAACGCTATAAAAGGCATATTTATCGTATTTACAAGACTACTTTGGGCAAAGTAGGCAAGATTATTGAAATGTCTGTGATAGACTTCTCAACTATTCTTAGCTCAAATATGGTATGTGCCGTTCCACAAGCGTTGATCCTTGCTTAGCTCAATTCTTTAAAGTGTGATGCAAGGACGATTTTGAGCATAAGATTTAGAAAAATAGCCAAAAATATTTTTTCTGTGCTATAGGAGCCCTCAGCACTATTGCAAAAGCCAAATGATGGCTTTTACCCCATAAAAGCCACCTAAAAAGCCCTCAATCTCCCCTGACTAAGACATTCGCTCGCGCCTAAAAGCCCCAAAAATCTGTGATCTCAAACTGCACAAAAAACGTCTTAAAGCCAGAGCACAACAAGTCTCAAGCCCGATCTTGAATGAACCACAAAATAAGCCTTAATCAGACATCAAAACAGCCACCCTACCGTAATCAATCTAGTTTTCATAGCTAAAAATATGCGTTTAAACCATCATCTCCAACAAAAGTAATCCCCCTAAAGAGTCGTGGTAAAACACTGCACTTTACCCCCCCTCAGTTGCCCAAAATCTCATAAACCTCGGCTGCATCTGCCATCAGCACATGTTGATAGACGTTTTACCAGCATGCTGCTCAAAAGAGCTGAGACTTAAGAGCAAGCGGCCACATTTTGCTTGCTAATGGACTATAGAACAGATGCGATTATAAGCCGTAGATCGCCGTTTATAACTCGTTTATGACTCGTTTATGACGCCACAAGCGCAGGTTTAACCAGCTGAAGCCTATAAGCAGCTGTGAGCTTTGCAAGCGCCTAGCAAAGTGCATGGGGGAGCTAAACGGCTTCGTTTGCAGTGATCGAGGCTAAAGCTAAAGTTATAGCTATGGTTTTTGCTGTGATTGAAGCTAATGCTATAGCTATGGAGAGCGCTATTAGTGAGTAAGCTTGAACTGCTAAAGCTGGTTGGGATGGCTGAATAAGAAGAGGCGAGCAATGCTTGTAAACGGTTTGAGATTGCTGCTCGCGGCTGAAATGAGTACTGAGGTAATAAGGTCTGGGACAGTTTTGTTTGGCCTAGCGGATGTGCTAGGCCTGGGGTAGTGGGTATGACTATTCGTATACCTTGCGTAGTGGCTGCTTATCTGGACGGCCATCGCGACATTCTAAGATAGATTGGTCAAGAAGCTTATTTTTACGATCTATGTCTTGGTCAAAGACATTGGTAAGACTTGGGCCTGATGAGAATTGACCGTGATGAATGGTTGGCACTAAAGGCTTAAATACAGAAGGTTCAATCGGCTCACCTGAGAGATTTACCTTGCTTTCTTGCTTGTAATCGTAAACATCGTAATCAGGTGTATAGATTTGAGTGGTGCCTTGTTCATTGATTGGTAGAACCTTGATGTCGCTAAAGTGCTTAACATCAAAATCAGCCTGTCTGCCTGGATGAACAGTGAAAGTATTACGTCTATCGATGGTTTTAGTTTTGTTGGCACTGCTAATTGAGCCTTGAGCTTGTTTTTGCAAGTTAGCATCAGCATTGTCTAACGTACTGCCATTACGCATCTCAATAGCATCTTGCTTGAGCTGAGCATTTGCTTGCAGGCAAGCACTGTCATTTTGAGAATAAATATCTTTGGCAATAGCTTTAGATGGCTGCTTTAAATCGCTTAAAGCGCCAGCGCCATTGTGATTATCTAAGTGTAAGAATAAGGTGCCATCGTCATTGCGGCTTAATAGGCCTTCGTGCCCCACCACAGTTGCATCGGATAACACTAGACTGCCTTGATCGTTAACGCTTAAGGCACGATATTGCTCGTCGGTAAGCTCTATTTCATCAACAAAGATGCTAATGAGCGCATCGGTGCCAAATAAAGCGCTGAGCTCATGCGACGCAATCTTGTCTGCTACCTTGTTCATGGAACTAGAGAGCTCTTCTGACTTTTGTATCGCATGATTAACTGCTTCTTTTTGAGCTACAGTTAAGGACGCATTAGTGCTTGCTAAGCCATGTTGTTGAGATAAAGCAGCTGAGGCTACCTTAACGGAGACACGATCAGATAAAGCATCAGCATGCGGATTTACCGCCAAAATCTCTTGTTCTTGCGAGCTTACTAATGGAGCTTGCACTGAGTCTGCATGGGCAAAAGTCTGATAGTTTGAGTCAGCTTGCGCAAAAGTCTGATAGTTTGAGTCTGATTGATCAACAGACTGATAGCTATTGTTGCTCTCTTTGACTTTGATTTTATCTATTCTAGCTAAATTAGCTTGCGGCATAGACGCACTGTCATTTTGCTCAGTACGCTCATTGAGCACGAAGCTTACAATAGAGCCACTTTTAGAGGTGAGCTTAGCTATGGTCTTATGATGTAAATGAGGCATGATGTCGCAGTTTTTGGCAATCTGCGGCAAGAATACTGAGCGATGCTTTTTTCCCTGAGTAGCCATGTGTAAAAAAGAGTCACAATCATCTTCCACAATGTCATCATTCACACTGTATTCAACGCGCTTTCCATGCTCAAAAAG
>NZ_CABTML010000098.1:0-66486 GCF_902485895.1 uncultured Anaerobiospirillum sp.
AGATACCGAAATTTCAAGGTACAGCAAGAAGGAAGAGGTAAAGAGAATTCTGCTAGAACGTCTATCCGGTGCTACTGGGCATCAATAGGCTCTAGTTGCGACATAGGTAGTGAGGATACTAACCACCTATGCCGTCAACAGAGTGCGGATAAGTCCAATAAGGATGTTTAGCTTTGAACAACTTTTTTGGAACAGAGTTCCTCAGTGTAGAGATTGTTCTCTTTTAAGAACATTACCATGCGGTCGACAGTGATATCTGAGATAACGTGCTCAATGCGGCAAGCATCCTGCTCAGCTTGAACGGCTGGTACAGAGAGAACATAGCGCAGGAAGTAAGTAAGAATACGGTGGCGCTCAAATACCTTCTTAGCGTACTCAAGGCCTTCTGGAGTAAATACGATAGCGCCAGAGAACTCAATAGTAATCAGGCCCTTATCTTTTAGCTGACCAAGTGCACGAGACACACTTGGCTTAGAGAAGCCTAGCTCATTGGCAATATCTACTGCGCGTACGAGGCCGCTTTGAGTGCGCTCTTTAATCAGAAGAATGGTCTCAAGATAAGTCTCACCTGACTCGGCAATACCGTAGTAACCGGCACCAGACTTTCCTGGTACTTCAGGAACGGCGTTTAAAACTGTTAATGGAGTTGGTTTTTCTAAATCAACCTTAACACCGTTAGTCATTAAAGAACTCCTCGTTTTTTTTGTAGTTAGCTGCTCAAAGCAGTCTCAACATAATTTGCGGTATGTAGTACGACATTACCTACATTAGCAATCTACATTGCCAAAACTATAAAGTCAGTAACTGACCAAAACTAGGTAGGTAGGATACATGAGCAAGACCGCAATAGACAAAGAGAATGAAATAACTGAGAAATCTTTTTAGCTATCTTACTCAAAGACGGCAAATTAGACATCCGTCAAATATAAAAAGTTGAAGATGTATGTGAGTTACAGTGTCTTAGTGGTGAGATTCAACAAGCACATACAACAAAGGCTGCAATGCAGCCTCTGTAAACATAATATATGTCTCTTCATTAACTCACCATGTAGACATATATATGCATAAATTTCGTAGTTATTTAGAGCTAAGATGCAATCACTACATTGATGCTCTCACCAACTAATGACAGCTCAATCTTATTGTTAGTGCCAATGACGCCAGTGGAGATAAGACCAAGGCGGACTAACTCAGTAAGTTGTACATTAGTACGTGGGGTGATGATCTGTCCGTTGTAGTTAGTGATAGAACCAAGCTGAGGGATTACACGGTTAATACCCAAATTACGATTCTTGGCTAAAACACCGATCTGCTCGAGACGATTAATGAGTCGGTAAACGGTTGCAATACCCAGATCAGGCACATACTGACGTGCCTCATACCATAACTCTTTTGGAGAGGTGCACTGACTCTTAGTAAGGATCTCGATAATATGACGTCTTTGCAAAGTCATGCGCAAGCCGCTTTGCTCCAACTTTTGTACGGTTTCTTCTGTCAAATCGCCGATCTGACTATATACCGAGTCTCGGTTTTGCATGCTTATCCTCAACTTCTCAGTGAACGGTCATTCACCCTCTAGCTGCTCTTACTAGACTTTGTTTAGCCTAAGGCAAGTATGTGAATAACCTAAAACACCACCGAAGCTTTCATCATAACAAAGCTTCTTATAGCGCTTCTGATTGATGACGCTTGCTATTAGCGTTTCAAACAGATATTGCTATTAAGCAATGATTCTAGTTGGTGTTTAACGTTTGATCTTTGCGAGCCTTGCGTTAATCTAACCTAATTTGCAGCACAGTCTAAACTGCTCTTTTAGGCCTGTATAGGCTTAACATCCGTCGAGGTTACCAAGTGCTAGGAATAGAAAAAGAGGCCACGTGAGGCATTACTTAAATGCTTTAGTGCATCTTTTAAGTAATTCACTGTAACCTAAAACAGGATCATATGTCCTGATTATCCTACACTACTAATAACACTGACTGTACAACACAAAGGCAACGCTTGTTAGGATAACGCAACTAAAAGCAAAAGGCTAGATTTAAAGCAAGTTATCTTGCTTGTGTACGTTAGATTTGTGACAAGTCTAGCTATACGACAGATCTATTAAGATAAATTGTTAGCAAGTTCAAAGTTTAGTTAAACACTACTTTAAAACAGCAAAAACACCTACTTTGTCTACAATAACCAGCACCTCTAAAGGTCGCTACGATAGAGATTTTAGTAGCTACAACTTGTCTTTAAGCCACATTTAAGCTCATTGATTGATTTAAGAAATCTACTCACAAATAAACAAAATTTTTGAGTCTAAAGCACCAATCTTTGGCAAATCTGCCGTCACTTAAGCCTATAAGTCACCAAAGCTGCAACCATTGTAGCGCATGTAATTAATGCCTTTATTAACCTTGACAAGTACGAACTAGAAACTCAAATACACCAGCACTAAGCTGTATGCTTATGTCGTAATACAAGTAGCTACTAGGCTTTGCAATCTTTGGTAGCACCATCTTCTAGTAGCTGCACTGATGAGCCTTAGCATCTGCCTAAGTCTGTAGGCTGCATGCTACGACTATGCTCTGCCACACTGTGCCTGTATAAAAATGGTCGCTTCTAGAATGACGCGACTCAAAAACGCTAATCAGGAGCTTCGTGCAAATTGACCAAAACTACATGCTGCGATGACCTGTGCCCTTTTCTGAAGAGCTGGAGTCTCCATTAGATGAGCACTTGCAGTCATTTGAACCACAGCCACAGGAGCTACCTTTCTTTGAGAACATAGCAATGATACGCTTGATACCAAAGTAGAAAGGAATGGCAAGTACTACCAAAATACCAACTAAAATGATCTGATCCATAGCAATCCCGTTTAAGTATTAGCATAGAGTTACTTTAGTTAGCATACGCTATTTAAATAGACAGCACAATAGCGTTTTAGAGATTTTTGTATGTATAGAGGGAATGTTAGACCAATTATTAGATAGATCTTGCTTGAGAAAATGCAAGTTATCACAAGTGCCTGAAGATATGGATAATGGGCGAGAAAAACTCGTCCATTATCATGAAGCTTGATGCGCCATGTTGCAGCTAATGTAAATGCAACGATCTTAGGCGCGTCAATACATCGCTAAGCGCCTTGAGGCAGAGCAGCGCCGTGGCTGTATTTCGCGTTGTTTAGCGGTATTTAGCTGTATTTGCTGATTTAGCTGTATTGATGGGTATGGTGGCTTTGTTTAGATGCCGCCAGTTAAGAAGAAGCCTAAGGCAAAGATGATGAGACCTACCATCATGAGGCCTCGAATTACCATCTTGCCAATACGGGTGTTAACCAGGATGTTATGGGCTTTCTTAACCTTTTCTTGATCAATGCGGTTTTGCAGCTCGTGAGCACGGCAATCACCATTTGGATCACGGGTAGCTAAGATCACAGGAACACCAGTGGCATGGTAGACATTAAAGCCATTGCCCATGGCGTTTTTAAGCTCAATGGTGCACTTGTAAGATACGCAAGAGTTAGCGCCAAAGTCTAGGCAGTCACGGCTCAAACGAATCTTAGCTTTCTCCTCAGTACGCTCGGTACGAGTAATTGGGTAAAGACCGCGATCGAGCACATCGTAGCCATCAGGAATATCTTCTTTTTCAAAGAGGAAGGTCGGTGGCTCACGATAATACACGTCGAGCTCTTCTGCGCTCATTGGATTTGGTACGGTGATCTCTAAAGCTGCTTGCCACTGCTCTTTTTGATTGGTGCGGCGGTTTAGTACCTCAAGAGTACCAGGTGTGAAGTCAACCTCCACATTCATCATCATGTAATCAGCGTCTTCACCCTTTTGCAGACAATCTCTATTGAAGCGGTAAAAAAGACCATCCTCTGCCTGTATACGGCCTTCGCCTTTCTTACTGTCGTAGGTCGTGATCTGTCCGCGCATGATAGTTCCTCAAACTTTGCTCTAGCTGATAGTGAGTGATGAAGCCATGATCTTTACTAAGCGTATTTGCTTAGCTGCATGGTGATGATTTATGTGTTTTTACATATGAAAAAGGCTGCACTTATTTCCTTGATCGCTGACCAAAGGAGTTTCTAAGTTGCAGCCTAATATCTTACCCTAGATTTCTTAGGGTTCTATGAGCCAATGTCTCATTGTCAGAAAGTAATGGCCAAAGCAGCGCTAAACGGCTTTGTTTCACGCACGTTAGCGTTGCTGTGGGTCACATTTGGAGCGCATATTCGCTCAGGGCTATTTTGGTGTACATAGCCGCTAGTTACTTACAATGAGCTTGGCAAAAGCCTAAGAGCGCTTGGCGTGTGATAGAGCGCGTGTTTGGCTTTATTCAAACTTACAGATCGTTTGGTAAGTCACCCTTCTTTAATGCCTCGGCAAAGCGCAGCAGACGATCGAGTGGCTTTAATGCATTAACGCGAACATCATCAGCAACCTCGATAGTGTGCTTGTCACGCTCTGCACCGGTGCTCTCTAAAGCAGAGATGATCTTGCCTAAAGAGTTTAAGGCCATCCATGGGCACTCTGCATTCTCTAAAGGCATCTCAGCACGCTGAGCAACTGCTGCCTCAACAAAGTTCTTATCTGGATTTGCCTGCTTCATCTTGTAGAAGATGCCGCGCTCGGTAGCAACGATGTAGGTTTTAGCTGAGTCAGTCTTAGTGAATGCAAGCAGCTGTGAGGTTGAGCCAACCTTGTCAGCTAAAGCAACTACGTCAGCTGGAGACTCTGGGTGTACTAAGAGCTTAGCATCTGGCATGTCTTTCTTCTGCTGAGCAATAGCAGCAGCTTCAAAAGAATCGTGCACGATGCAGCGGCCTGGCCAAGTGTAAACAGTGGACTCAGAGTTGTCAGCGATGTAACCACCTAAGTGACGATCTGGAACCCACAGGATCTCCTCACCGCGAGCTTTTAAGTACTTGCCGAGCTCAACAGCAGTAGATGAGGTAACGATCCAGTCAGACATTGCCTTAACCTCTGCTGAGGTGTTGGCATAAGCAACTACAGTAGCGTTTGGATGTGCTTCCTTCATGCGCTTGAGCTCAGAGCCCTTGCAGCATAAGTCTAAGGAGCACTCAGCGCTCATGTCTGGCATTAAAACGGTTTTCTCAGGAGAGAGAATCTTGGCTGACTCACCCATGAAGCGAACACCAGCAACAACGATGGTCTTTTTAGGGCTTTCCATACCTACACGAGCCATCTCTAAAGAGTCACCGATGAAACCACCAGTCTCCTCAGCAAGACGCTGAATGATAGGATGAGTGTAATAGTGAGCAATTAATAAAGCGTCGTGCTTTAAGATTGCCTCTTTGGCCTGATCAAACAGGCGACTGTCTTCCTCGAGCTCCTGTGCCGTGAACTTATGAGAAACCTCAAATTCCTTCGGCATAGCGATATCTTTGAGCATGATTACAGACATATGATCCTAACTCCTAAAATGAGTGGTAAATACCACCGAACAACGAACTGGCGATACAATTGTAACCCTTGATGAGCAACTAAAGCACTGCTTTGATCAAAGTATCGTACACAAAAATGATAAGTTTTATTTTTATGTACTGACGCTTTGATCTCACCTGTGCAAGAGATATCTTGCTTTATTGCTTCAGGCTCGTTTTTAAGGCTTACAAAGCCACGAGTTCAGCTAAGCTGCGTCTGTAAATATGTTGGAGCAGCTTAAACTTGTTTTTGTTGAGCACGCTTTCACGCATGCCCTCAAAACTCTGTACGGTGAGTCAAATGTCATCATGTGCCTTTGTAAGTTATAGGCACTGATGACGTTATGTAGTAGCACGCTTAAGCTTTTAGCTACCTGTTTATTTTGTTACTTAAAAGCTCTTAGCTGTACTACTAATTCTTGTGCCTAATCCACCTTGAATGACAGTGGTTCAGCACCTGCCTTAAGTAAGGCATCGTTGATCTTTTGTGCACCACGCATTGCGCCTAAAGCACGCATGCGAGAAGTACATTCCTTTAAGTTAAGGCCATCTTCTGCAGCCTCATCATTTTCATGAGAGGCCATGATCTCATTGAGCATGGCAATAGATAATGGTCTATCGTTGTTATCGTCGACGATAAGGCCATCACCCATTAAGGTTGCAGGTAAGAAGCAGTTGAGCTTTTCAGATGACATCATAACTTCAACTAAATGCTTAACGCCATTGAGAACATAGATGAACTTAAAGCGGAAGTTCTGATCACCTGGATGAGTGTCAGCCTTGCAGGCGTTAGATGCCTTTACAGACACGCATTCGTCAACGTTAACGACACCATTGGACTGATTATCACTGCTTGAGAGCATTTCACTCATAGACTCAAGCAGAATATCAAAGCGCTTTAATGCCTCTTGAGAGCCAGACTTAATTTGCATAGTCAAAAGCTCAAGACCTTCCAACTTAGGCTCATCTTTCCAGAAAGCAGCAAACTCATTGCCTGTTGGGCCATAGTGATCGTCATCTTCATCAACACTATCAACACTTAAAGCCTTAAATGCAGCTGCGTCTTTGGCAAAGATAAGTTCTTTAGAGTCGTAGTTACCATAGCCAAAAGACAGATTACACAGATTCAAAACATGCTCTGTATCTGCCAAGCCATCAACTGACACAACTCTGAACACATGATGCTCAATGCCAAGAGGGGTTAGCTTCAAAACGTACTGCATATTAACAATTACTCCTAAAAGGACAGTGCTGATACAGATCCTAACAACAGGCCTATTAGGCCTATTGTCTACCAAGCAAAGTAATCGCCCTGCCCTTCATTATAAGCTTGAGCAGGATGTGAGCTAACGGCGTGATTTTCTTGAAGATCTCTTGCCTTTAGCACCTTGCTTACGTGCTTGAGTTTGATGATTTTGATCTAGTGATTCGTCTTGAGCCTCTGATGAAGTGCTACGACCGTGACCTTTACCCGATGCCTTGCGCTTTTGCTTTGCTGCAGAATCAGCACTTGCTGCTGCGCCAGTGCCATCAGCGGCGCTCGCGGCGGTGGCGGCATCGGCGGTGACGGTGGCGGCGTCGTCGTCATCGTCATCGTCGGCGATGACGGCATCAATCACATTCTCGTCATGATCTAGAGGAGAGGATTGATTCATCAACTCTTCAAAAGCACCGTGCACGTCAAAATTACCGTCCTTGTCAAAGATACGGTCGACGATCTCGTTATCGGAGATACCTTGCTTACGCATACGCTGAATGTAAGCAGAGGCAATCATCTCAGCCATAGACTCGATGTCGGTTGGATCAAGTTCGTTGCTAGAGAGGAAGTCGATAAACTCATTTACATCGTCTTCAGAGATATCGAGGATACCTCCCTCATCTACTAGCTCAAACTCGCCATCTTCATCATCTGACTCTACGGGCATTTCAAGCTCGTCGTAATCGACTTCGCTATCATCTACCTCATCACTTTGGTAGTGACCACCTCTATTATCAATGTTTTCAGCCTCGGTATCTGCTTGTGAGTAGCCTTGTTGCTTAAGTTTTTCACCTACTTGCTCAAAGCCATCATTTTCAAAATCGTGACTGAAGATGACGGACTCTAAAGAGTGCTCTAAAGCATCGTCGCTAAGCTTGGAGATATCAATGCCTTCTTGAGACAGCTTAAGTTCATATTCATAGGCAAGATCGTGCAGTCCTGCAATTAAATGACGCAGCACCATACTTGCTGAACTAATCTCAGGAACAAAAGGATGCTCTGCATAGAATTTAGCAAACTTCTTTTGCTCCTTATGGCTAATATCAACCTGATCTCTAAACTCTGCTACGGTACCAGTCATCTTAGGAGAGTACTCAAGCATCTTATGCATGAAGGTATAGTTAGCACCGATCTCTTCTATAGTTGAGTTATCCCAAGGGTACTTATAGCTAAGCGACAGACCATAATCAATGTACTCTGCAGTAAATGGATTAGACAGCTTCTCCCAAGTAGAGTCAAATAAGAAGCTAACCAAAGCTTCCTGCATATCGGACATGCCAGTGTAGCTAGTAGCAAAATAGAGCTTATCCTCATGGCTTAGATAATCGAAACTATAACCACCAAAGGTACGAGCAATATAGCGCTCACGACGAGGATCTAAGGCTATGTCAGCTTTTGTATATGCCTTAGCTGAGCCATGGCCTATGGATAAACCACGGTGGAATCTAGCCTGCTCAGTTGTTGCATAGTAAGACTCAGTAGAGTTCACGACTAAAGTGTTGTCGAAAGTTCTCTTATCGTATGCTCTACGCAACTGCAGCTGTAGACTTCTATCTTGCTTGCATGCAGCATTGTCTGAGAATTTCTTATGAGTTCTAAAATGAGATACTTCATCTTTAGACTCATAGTACAGGCAGCCATCTACGTTCATATCTAGAGAGTCTTGATACTCCTTACTATCAGACTTAGCGTCAAGTAACTTATCAAGAGTAGCTAGATACTTGTTCGTAGGCTTAAATGGGGCCTGTAAAATATACTCAGGTAAATCAGCACACTTCACTTCTAAGAAGTCATAGAAAGGCAGCAAATTAGGTGCAGTTAATAGAAGCTCTCTGTTCATAAACAGATCGTAGAAAGCTGCATTTAACAGGGAGTCTTCTACAGTAAATGGCATATTAACTTTCTTAAAGAGCTTACGTGGTGCACTTAAAATTGCTCTATATCTGCTGCTAGCTCTTAACTCAAAATTATCCACACTTGGGTAGAGTACAGACATTAAATGAGCCTTAGTTGAGAACGGCGGCATCAGCAGCTTTTCGGCAACTTTCTTAGTAATGGCATTGCAAGCACTGTCTTCCATACCAAAGAACTTCAGACTATCCTCTGGGCCAATAATGGATGTCACTAAGCTTCTGCAGCTCATCAAGAACTCAAATTCATTTTGCTCAAAGAGTTCTTTTCTTTGGTAACGACAACGATAGGAGTAAAGCACGGTAGCGACAAAGGCACTATCGACTAAGTCACAAGCACCATAGAAATAACCAGTGCGATTGAGGTTATTTAAAGTCTTCTCTTCAAACTCATATTTCTCAATTAACTGGAATTGAGATGAGAGCACATTAATAAACAGGTGCAGCAATGCATGCAGAGGGTTCTCATCCTCATGGAACATCACTGGTCTTGTGTATTGATGCTCAAGTGACTCATCAAAATGCCAAGCATTGGAGAAGATGTAACTTGCAAAGGATGACTTGTTATCGAGCTCGTCTTTTAAGTAATCAACACCCTTATCAGTGCTTTTTACATTCATACGGCTAAACAAGCTCATGAGATCACCAGTGCCCTCAGTTTCAGAGGCATTATTGCCTGACTGAGATGCACTCATATTTTCAGCTTGGATCTCACCGTTACCACCTGAAAGCTTGCCGCTTAAGAATTCTTTGAGGCTAGTAAAGACATCCTCATCGCCACTAGCTGCACTGCTGACAAGGGTATCGGAAGTACCTTGGCTTGGTTTATCTAAGGCAGCTGCACTTAAGTTGTCTTTAATATCATTGCCATCGCTAAGACCATCGTATGATCCATGCGTTAAAGAGCTCTCATCAACCTTAGTTAAAACTGCATTGTCATCAGCATTATTCTTATCAAGCTCCTGCAAGCTTTGACGAGCTAAAGTACTACCTGCATTAGCCGCCATGATCTTGGCACGACGAATCATGGACTCTGGAGTAATCTCAGCGCGAGATACAAAGAGCTGACCGTCATAGTTTTGATGCTTATTGATGCAATCCCACAGAACTGACTCTTCAGGTAAGTATTCTTGAGCTAAAGCCCCCTCAGATAAAGTTGCAGCAGATCCCTCATCGATATCCCAGAAGGCTGCTTCAGATAATACTGAGCTTGACCATGGATTTTTAGAGTTATCTGAACTTGCATCATCATTGCTAGCGGCACTATCTAAGATATCTGACTGATAGTGATACTCATTGGCGCTGCGTTTAGCATCAGTGCTACTTACAAAAGAGGCATTGTCATTATTTGCTCTACGCTGATTAGCGATCAGCACACGCATGCTATCTACTTGATAGATAGCGTCAGAGTATGAAGAGCTAAAGGATCTTAAATTTCTCAATTCCTGAGAGTAGACCACATACTCCTTACTAATCTGCTTTACTAATTGCTCTTTACTTAAATGCCAACGGTTAGCACGCTCATCGTAGGTAATACCCCAAAGCTGAGCAGCATTTAAATCATCAGCCTCGATACGATGTAAGTTAGCTAAATACTGATCGTTGTTCTTGCCCTTGTTAACTGGCTTAAAGCTCTTATTTAAGATTAAGGCCTGATCTTCATAGCTGCAATGCTTGAGAATACTGCTTGGCAAGATAGAGCAAGACTGTGGCATCATCTTGATGAGATCATGCTTAGTCACACCGCTACGATCGTAGAAGGTGTAATTAATCCACTGACGATTATCCTCGTAAATGAGTCTTTCAATATTATCAGGGCCTAAGATACGCTCGATCTCATTACGCAGCACGAGCTCCTTTTCACCATAAGCTTTAATAAACTCATAGTCGCTAGTGTAGAAGTACTGCTCGCGCTCTTTTAAGTCAGCTTTGGACAGCTCGTCGATCTTATGCGCCCAGCCTTTAAGTGAGGAACGGGCAAACAGAGCTTGCTCAGTTGAATAGCATAAGATCTCAGAGTCTAAAAGTGAGTTTTTGACCATGCCAGTTTGAGGGTCGTACTCAAATGGAGGCACCATAAAGCGATAGGTGCCATTTACATAGCCGTTCTCTTCCTCTTCAAGAAGATCAGTAAATTCACTAAAGCCCTCCTCATACATGGATTGGGCAAACTCACTGAACTTCTCTGAATTAATATCAAGCTGCAGTACGTTCTCCACGAAGTTACGAGCAGTACTTATATGCTCGTTTTCAATAAAGAAACCCTCATGAATCTTGTACTTAAAGCGATGGGAGTTGACGTAATAATTAAAGCGCTCTAAAGCTCCTGGCATACCAAGGAGCAAATCTTTAGCAAGCAGTGAGGTATAAGAGCGCTTTGGTCCGTTCATCTTGCGGCCAAGCTGCCAACCATTACGGCTAAAGATAACGCTCTGTAATAAGCTTAAACCTTGAGAACGTTTAAAGAACTCAAAGTTAATCAGGTGCTTTAAGAAATAATTGATCGTGCACTTAATATCGAGTGCATGGCGTGCTTCACGATTGAGGTCATCAAGAAGTTCCTGCGGGTACTCATCCTTGTTTGAAAGATAGTCGCGGTAGTATGAGAACCACATATCTTGTGCGATAAACTCACTTAAGAAGGAGAAGCTAACGGTGCTTAAGCACTTATCTCCTGAATAGAAGTCAGCAAAGATCTGCACGTCATTGAGGCAAATCTGGTTGTAGCATTCTTTTACGAACTTCTCATGCAGAGTTTTGACATGATCTAAAGATGACTCGCTAAGCAAGCTTTGCAGGTCTAGAGCATTAGCTATTGCACGATCTTTTAAGCTAGATGCTAAGTTAACTCCACCATCTTTACCATCTTGGCTATGTTGCTCATCAAAATTTGACTCAATAGCAATGCCATCGGCACTTGCTATATCTTGTGTTGCTAAAGACTCATTGTCCTTATTGGCCTCATCGGCAAAATAGCTCATGCTATCTTGCTTAAACTTTGACTCAACTAAGTTCTGAATGATAGGACTATAGACACTCTCACTCTTATTGAGTTCAGAGAGCATATCTAAGTTGCTATGCTGAGCTCTTAAAACTAAACGGTCAAAAATCTTGCCGTATGGGTAATCGCTTAAATAGCCTAAATCAAGATGTACCAAGCGCTCAGCTGAGGCCATGCCCTGATTAGCAAGGAAGCGGATTAAGTTCTTAAATAAACCAAGATTTGGTCTACCAGGACCACGTAAAGCATTAAGCGCAAAGGCTGTCATGCTGTTAATGGTGATTGGAGCAAAACCACTTTCAGTAAGGTTCTTGAAGATCCTGCCTACCTCATTTGCATCGGCAAGCGGATGTGAATTGTGCTTAATTTGGCTTAATGAATAAGTACCATACAGACCTGTAAAGCTCGAGTCGAGCACATGAGTATACATACTCATCAAGAAATCGATACTAGCAATATCCTCTGGTGACTCGATTACGGTAAGCTCGAGCATGACGTTTCTAGCACTTGCCTTTAAGAACTCAGGGAAGTACTCAGAACGTGTCCAGTTAAAGAGCAGCTTAGTCTCAAAATCAGTTGTACCCTTAGCAAGACGCTCAAAGAGTTTGCCTACGATCTCTTGAATACGTTGATCGGTAATGCAGTTAATAAGATAGTTAAGATCAACGAGCTCGAAAACCTCAATGATGGAATTGCAACGTGCACTATTGCCATCAATATCCTCGTTATTCTTACGTAAGTTTTCACTCTCAATACCAAACATGCCATACCATGAGGTTTGATGATCGGTATGACGCTTGGCGATCGCTGGATTGATAAAGCCACGCTCCATGAGAGCACGCTTAAGTCCTGAATTAGAGAAGATCTGATGATACTTCTCGATAAACTCAACAAAGCGCACTTGATTTGGAGGGAGCAAATCGCCATTTTGACTGAGCAAGAAGAGCACTAAGACTGCTTGTAAATCGCTCTTAGCGAGTTCTTCTAAGTAACGAATGTAGATGACAAATGGTAATGGCTTGAAGAGATTGGCTTTTTCTAAGGCCTCTAAATCACTCATAGCCTCTGCAATGCTCATTCTTGCTGCATAGAACAAGTAAGTATGAGCCTCACTAAGACGCTTAGGATCGTCCTTTAAGCATAAATATCTCTCGTAGTAGCCATATGGACGATTTAAGTAGCAAAGCTGCTTAGAAAATGCATCACGATCGGCATTTAAATCGTTCTTGGTAAAGTAGTGAACGGCATTTTTAAAGGTCTTAGATGCAAATTGTTTGCTGCCAACTAAAGCATAGAGATCAGATTTGCTCTCATGACCTAGTGCCGACTCTACCTCGGTCATATATGACAGGGAATTGCCGTTTTGCAGCGCTGCTGAGGTCTTGTAGAGCTCATCTAAGTATGGAGCGGTTAAAGGCGCAAAGTTACCCTTAAGTGAGTCAAACTTGCTGTTTAACAGCGCATAGCCTTGATCACGGTAGTCTGAGTAGAACATACCGATCTGCAAGAACACTGCAGCAATATCGCTAAGATCAAAATCCTCACCGATTAAAGAACCTGGTACAGGCGCATTCAGACCAGATGGCATTAACTGTCTGGTAATTAAGGAGCCTAAGACTTCACGGCTATGGAAGCGATCTAAGATACGACCAGTAGAAAAAGTGCGATGAGTCCAATCTGAGCTTAAGAAGCGATACATTGCAAAGCAGCAAACAGGAGAGTACTCCTTGGCCATTTGCAGCTCAGTAAGAGACATTAAGATCTCAAGTGTCTTAATATAGCGATCGATAAGTTTTGGCTGATCTAAGAGCAGATCGCACATTAAGATGACGCTGTTGCCAAGCATAGAGCCATAGGCGCTAACTGCTAGTGGCTGAATACCATCAAAGCGATCGTTATCATGTAAGGTTGGATTTAACGACAGGACATAATCAAGCTGCTTATCTTTGTTTTGAATGACCTTATAGTACTTAGCTAGTGAACTACCATCGGTGTACACAGACTGATTGCGGAAGAAGCTAACGCGATTGAACTTCTCTTGTGCGCAGATCTCACCTAATTGATAGGCTAAAACGCCTCTTAAGTGGTACTGCAGCAGCAGTTCGCCGCGTGAGCTTAAGTATGGCTGGAACAGAGGCAGATAGTAAAGTCCAAGGTAGCTAGTGGCCATAAAGCTGCCAGTAAAGTCGGCATACTTAAGTGCACTAAAAGCAAAATCAGGGTTTTGCTCCGCTAAGAACTCACCGTAGGTATAGGCTCTACCAATTAAGAAAGCACTAAGCGCAGGAGTGCCTGGAATGATAGGAATAATGCCATTATCACCCACTAACTCAGGCTCAAACTCTTGACCAGGATAGCTCTCACCACGCATGAGAGCATCTTCTTTTTGCACTAAGGCATCTTGCCACTCAGGTGTATCTTCTTCAATTACATTGCCTTGAGCATCGTAAAGCACTTCTCTACGCATCTCATTGACAAGGAATTTAGAGTAGAAGAAGAGCATCTCCAACATGACACGATCGTTGTCCATGTTTAAGCCGCCAACAGTACCCTCACCAGCGGTGACAGTATTGTTAAGGCGTAAGCATGCCTTATTGAAGATCTCTGTATTGTGGTAGATGTGCAAGGCCCACTCTTTCATCTCATCGGTAAAAGAGTCGTTGCGCACTGCATCTTCGATGGAGTCTTTAAAGATATCTACAGCCTTTTGATACTCGTTAACACGAGTAGCATCTAAAGCCTCTTTGTTTAAGAAGATATCGCATAAGAACAGTGGACGAGTGTCATCATTGGCGATCTTTTCAGATGCCTCCATCACTGCAAGCTGTCCAATATAAGCAGCTCGCTTACCAAAGAGGAAGGTCTGTAGCGCTGGGGTAAAATCGCAATCTGCAGTAAGGTTGCCGCCTACCTTCTTGTTAAGCTCATGTCTAAAGATATTGCTTGTGGAGCTAACTAATTCATTTAACAAAGCAAAACTAGCATCATCGGCCATCAAGTGCATGAACACAGGCTCGAGATAGGCAAAGTGCAGATTATCGATCTCCATAGGATCGATATCGTCTACGCTAAGAGAGGTGTATTGAGTTAGGCCCTTAGTAAGATCGCCTTCATTCTTTAAATTAAAACGACCATAATGTCTAAAGCCATAGTCAAAGTCATTGCTAGTGATAAAGCTTTCATGAATAAGCTTGAACAGGTCGATAAAGTTACTTACATCGACTAAAACTTTATAGCTATCGATATCATGGCTAAGGTGTTTTTTAGCACAAAGCAAATACTCGTAGAAGATAGCCTCATCAAGCTGTAAGCGTCCCTCTACAGTGCCAAGTGAAGAGGTTTCCAGAGTGTCTACAAGGGAGCTTTCAACATCTAGCAAATCCTTGATAATGGTAGAGCGTGCTTTAACGTACTCTTCAGTCTCTTTAAACTCATCATCATCGACAAATAACAGGCCGATGGCTGTTTGGTCTGGATAGTATTTAAAGAAAGTTGGAGCTAACTTACGGGCTCTCTTATCAAGATAAGCAGAATAATCGATTAAACAGATGGTCTCATAGAAGTACAAAGCTGCATCTTTGATGTCATCAAACTCTGAAGAGAGCTTTTGCAGTTGCTCGTAACTAAGATCCTTGATGTAATCGCCGCCACCTAACTCCTCAAGGCGACGATAGACTAAAAGATCATTAGCAGCTGTTGAAAAGCCGCCCATGAACTCCTTTTTAGCCTTTTCTAGCAGCTCTGGAGATAAGTGCTTAAGCTCATCGACCATAGAGCTAACATCAAACTTAGAGCCATTAGCATGCTCAACTTCTGCAGGCGTCTTATAGTGGAATCTTTCTAAAGTCTTAATCCCTGCCTTGTCTTTAGTGCCCAAGAAGGCATTAAAAATACCGATACCGCTTGAGTATGGATCAAAGGCACTATTGCCCATGTTAAGACCATGGTCTACAGCGACATTAGTCTCTGCACTGTCTAGCTTTTCTTCAACACCAAAGCCTACTTGCGCATCATCAGAGCCACCGATTGCATCATAGGCAACACTCTTATCATCACTAGCCTCTAGTGCAATGCCCATAGCATCGTCGTAAGCAGCAGCATTATCTTTAAGATCAGCGCTATCTTTAGCCTTGCTCTTATCACTAGTGTGCTGAACAGAGCCATTATCATCTGCAACTACAGATACAATGGCATCAAGATCGCCAGTGCTATCTTCGCTGCTCTTAGCTGCAGTACGCTTGCTTGCTGTTTTCTTGCTGCTAGAAACTTTAGAGCCATTAGCCTCAATTGCATCGCTCTGAGAGTCCACAGCGCCATTTGCAGAAGCACTCTTTGCAGCGGCCCTTTTGGCCGCAGCTGCGCTCTTACCATGAGTAGCGCTCTTAGCCTCAGCACTCTTTGCTTTGGTACGCTTGCTCTTAACTGCAGATGTTACTGATGCGCCCTGTGCACTTTGAGCAGTATCTAAAAGCGCATCCTCATCGTTATCATGAGTGTTTTTTGAGGCAGTCTTGGCACGAGAGCTAGTCTTCTTTACAGGGGATTTACTAGAAGACTTTGAGCTTGATGACTTGCTCTTAGAGGTAGAAGACTTTGCTAATGTAGCAACATCATCGCTAGTTGATAAAGCATCACCTAACGCTTCAAGTAAAGCGGCATTATCATCAATTCTGATTACATCATCCTTAGAATTTACAGCACTCTTAGATGCGGCACTACGCTTACTCTTAGCGCTTGTAGCTCTCTTTTTAGCCGATGATGAGTTTGAACTAGTCATGATGAAAATCCCCCATTAACATGAAAACGTTCTAACTGTGGTTGAACATATGAGCGTTCATGCCTAAACATCGCCCGCTCACCCATGCATACCTCAAAAACAAATCTTGCCACCATGGCTTGTGGCAGCAAAATCTACAGAGCATCAACTTGTTTAAAGCATAGCAAAACAAGTCTAGGTATTTTATCAGAAAGGCCGTGCACTATTAGCTCAACTGGGTATTTAATGATATATCCTTGATCACATAAGCTTTTCAACGATCATCACTTGCAAGCTAAGATAAAGTTATCTTAGTTACGTAAAGCACTTTATAGTTAGATTCATCTGGGGATTTTTATGCGCAGCTTTCGAGTTTTAACAGTTGAAGAGCTCAAAGTAGAGCTCTTTAATACATTCAATCGCCATCAAGTGGTTGATCGCTGCTATCGCAAAGATCTCAATGGCAATTGGTTGATAAGATCCGATCCATTCATCGATGACTGGAGTGCCGATGAATATGCTTTTCTCTGCCAGTGTCTCAAGAACACACTACTAACCAACGGATTTGTCTATGGAGCCTTTGAAGGTAATGAGCTTAAGGGCTTTGTATCGGTAGAATCAGAGATCTTTGATGATGTGCAGCGTTATGCTGATATGACCAGCCTGCATGTATCAGAAGAGTTGAGAGGGCAAGGGATTGGCAAAGCCTTGTTCATGGCCGCAAAAGAATGGGCTAAGCAACATGGCGCTATGAAGCTTTATATCTCAGCGCACTCGTCCATAGAAACTCAAGCTTTTTACCGCTCCCTTGGCTGCAGCGATGCACTTTCACCCAATGCCAAGCATGTAGCAGCCAAGCCCTTTGACTGCCAACTAGAATGCCCTCTATGACAAACACAAGTGATTAGAAGGCAAAAGATATTCGCACTCCAAAAAGCTCAGCCATACCAAAAACACCAGGCCACGCATAGTGCTTAAGGCTTTTCAATGAGAATAGCTCTTTGGTGCTTAAGGTTTTTCTGGAAAGTCGCTTTTTTCTTGTAGCTGACGATCGGCCTCATCAAGATCAATCACTGAGCTTAAGTTACTGTTCTTAATTGATTCGCGTTGAGCTTGAGTGACAGTACGGGCCTTACCTTCCCACCATTTCATATGCGGCTTGGCAGCTTTGAGCTTGTCGATCTTAATGAAAATTGAATCGGCACTCTTACCATCCTCCTTGACTAATCCAGGAGCAAAGAAGAAGCGCAGACCATTAGCTGTAACAATGAAGTTAGATGGCCGTAATTGAGTTGCTGAGATCACCACTGGCAAGAGCTTGGAGTTGTACTTTTGGTACTTCTGTTCGATAGCACGTGCACAGAGCATGGCTGCTAGTTCATGGTTTTCAAAGAGATCTTTGAATGGAATGAACTTACCTGTACGACTATCAAAGTTGATAGTCTCAACAATTAAGATCTCATTATCCTCTGGAGGGATGCGCTGTTTGAAGATCGTAAACAGCGTCATGATTGGATCGCCAGGTGGTGAGTATGCACTCATAGTTACATGTTGCTCACCACGCTCTCGCTCTTGATAAGTAAGAAAGTTATCTTGCTCTAAAAGCTCGGCATTATTCATAAAGCTATTGGAGTAGTTAGTTACCATGTCTCTTTCAAAACGTCGAGCATAGTAGTTAACTAAACGAGTACAAATAGGCTTAAAGGTAATGTCTTCACAGCGCTTAGGCACTCTAATGTGAGAGACGCTAAAGGTACGCTCGATAGTAATATTCTTACTTTCTGGATCGTTCGACTCACCTCGTAAAGCCTTTTCATCTGGAGCACGTGTCTTCTTTCGCCCCGTCGCATTGATAGCGCTATCCCCTGCTTTACTTTCAGCAACCGCACCCACCTTAGCACTAGAATCAGCTGCAGTTGCCTTACCTGCAGCTGCTTTGGCATCAGCGGCACTTACCTTACTTGTAGCTGCTTTGGCATCAACTGCTATTGTCTTACCTGCTGCTGCATTGGCATCAGCTGCTATTGTCTTACCTGCTGCTGCATTGGCATCTGCTAAAGATGCCTTTGCATCTGATGCAGATGTGGTGGCTGTATCTGAGGGTACTTTTTCTACGGCAAAGCTAGGTGCGCACACACAAGATACTGCTAAGAGTAGTGCAGTCACCAGCTGATTGCGTCTTAAGCAAGCTTTGAACAGTGCCATATCAAGACCCTCACAAGAAAAACTAACTTAACATTATCACTAAACAATGTGCAGCGCTATAGGCTAAAAGAGCGTGCCTGATAAAGACTTATCTATAAGCATTTATGTAGCACTGTGGCTAAACGCATGGTAATTGCCCAATTAAGCTTATCCTACTTTTATGCCTAAATGCGGCAAGATAACAGCATCATAGGCCTCACACAGTTTTTCGAAGCTTACAGTATTAGCTGGTGAGGTTGACGGTAGTGCATGGTAGTCAAAGACTAATTTCCCTGTCTTAACCTCTTCGAGCGATAAAGTAGACTTCTTAAACGCCTTAGCCGCAAACCCACCAGCTGTAATCACACAGCGAATACTGCCATGCTTCTTTAAAAGCGAGGCGATATCGGCATAGGTTGCAACTTTGATGTTTGAGTCTAGCGAGCCATTACGAACACAGCTATCAACTGTATCCCACATTGCAATACCTAAAGTAGTTAAAGCAGCCTTGCGCTCGCTGACGCTAACTAGTGGCAAGGCCTTCTCTACTGAGGAGTGATTGTACAGTGCAAGATAGCGAGCAATAAGCTTAAACATGCGATTTTGCGGATGAGCATAGTAAAAGCCCTGCTCTAAGCTTTTCACTGAAGGCATGGAACCTAAGATAAGTACCTTAGCTCCCTCAGGTACAAATGGCTCAAAGCCATAAATGCGCTCTTCACAAGAGATTGCTTTAGCATCGCAAGATGTAGAGCTTTGTCCATCCTGGATAGCTTTTCTTGAAGCTTGCTTGATAGCAGCTTGCTTCTTTGCTTTAGACTCTTGCTTGCTTGACATATACACACTACCTCATCGCATCAGTAACGCTCCGACCCAATAGCTATCTGTGCATGCCAGGCTCTACATTCGATAGACATATGGGCGCTATGCTACCTATGCTTATAGACATATGGACGCTAGGCTACCTAAGCTTATAGCTATCTGTGCATGCCAGGCTCTACATTCGATAGACATATGGGCGCTAGGCTGCATAAGCTTATAGCTATCTGTGCATGCCTAGCTCTACATTTGATATACGTATGGGCGCTAGGCTGCATAAGCATATAGACATATGGCCATAGCTAAGCACGTTCATATTGAATAGCTACTGATTAAGGCGCACTTTGGGACTCTAGTCAATGATGACGGCACCTTCTACTTTGCACACCTCATGGCCAGTCTTTGCAACTAATGCTTCAAGATCATGGCGAGCAATATCTACTGAAAAGTGATTGTCCAGAGGATGGCAGTTCACTAGATCAAAGTTATCAAGCTCAACTGGCTGCACGTACTTAAACTGCAGATTTAGATCATTGAGCAGACAAAAAGGACTTACATGCCCTGGTGGAATACCAATGTAAGTAAGATCACTTACTGAAGCAAAAGAAAAGCGTGGCACACCTAAGGCGTTGGATAAAGCTTTGAGATTTGCTCTGTAGTGAAGCGGCAAGGTGAACAAGTAGAGATCACGATTCTTATTGGTAAGCACCAGATTCTTAAGCATGGTGCCCTTCATGTCAGGCAAATCAAACTCAATATCACCATGAGCAATAGCATCATGTTGATAGATGGTGTAGTTAATATTCTGCTGATCTAATAATGGCAGCAGTGTGTCCTTAATGTACACGGCGTTTTCCTACAAAATTAGTATGAATTACAAGCTTATCTTACTGATGCAATGGCGCTCTTATTAGAGCGATGCAGCAGTGGCACGGCATTGAGCGACATCAAAATCACAAACATGAATGCCACGCAAAATGCATAAACAATATAAAGTCTCAGAGCAATAAATGGCATGCCTGGATCAAAGTAAGAATGACCAAGTACCATTGCCTCAACGGCGATAACTCTTAAGTGCGCATAGTAACGCTCAACGACTACAAACACGGCATATAAGATACTCATCAGCACAGCAAAGCCTGGTAAGTTTCTAAAGAGCACAGAAAAAGCTGTTTTAAGCGGGCTAATGGATGCTACATCAGCGCCATCTACAGTGGATGCAGTGCCCTGTTCACCACTCTTGTTTGCAATGTTGTTAATACTATCCTTGATAGCAGCTACTACGATGAGCGCAAAGATCACAATCAAGGTTAAGAAGATCACGATGCCGGATATGGTTAGAATGTTATTTACCGCGTTGGCATAATCAAGCTGTTCTGTAGTTGCAATTTGAAGCTGCTTTGAGTTTTTTGCTTTCTCTACATAGATCATCATGGCATTGGAGATAGCAAAGCCAGCAGTCACAAAGACAGAAAAGAAAATAGTGTAGTAAGAAAGCAAGCTTAATGATAAGAGCTTCATATGTGCTGCAATAAAAGCGCTAGTGTTATAGCTTGATAGTGCTGTAGCTACATACTCATGCTTACGCTTAGCTGCATCTTCATCAGATTGCACCTCATCTTCAATGCGCTGTGTACGTTCAGCGACGTTTACAGCTTCTTTCATCTCATCACTAAGTAAGACATCATCAGAACTAACTGCAGAGCCACTTGAAGCTGCACCATTGATCTTCCCCGTCGCTTTACCAGCTGCAGCTTCATTGGCAGCTTTATTGGCAGATTCCTTAGTGGCGCTCGTACCCTCTTTATTTAAAACTGTATCAAAGGCACCTTTCTTGGTATGAGTAAGTCTGTAGTGCCTCGAGAGCACATGCAACAAGTACAGTGGCAAAATGATAGGCAAGAGCAAAATCAGTGGAGATGCAATCAAACAGTAAATTGGACAGAGCAAATACCATGGCAGGCTCTTGCTATAGCCAGTAAGTCCGGTAAACAAGGCCGCTAATGGTCCGCCTATTCCTGTAGTAATTGGTGAAGGAAAGATTGAGCTCATACCAATTTGTCCTGTTGATTAACGATGCCAAAGTGAAAAGTTATCTTAGACGCTCATAAAAGCAACGTCAATTGCCATCACGCGCAAGCCAAAGCGCGGCGGTTTTTGGCCATCACGCGCAAGCAAAAGCGCAGCGAGTTCAAGTCCATCTTACGCAAGCAAATGCACTGCGGTTTTTGGCCATCCGCGCAAGCAAGTGCGGGGCTGTTTATGGCCATCCGCACAAGCAACCGCTGGCCAATTGCTGTTAGAGACTGCTTGGCAATTGTATTTTTGGCATGTCTATCATACGCAATCTATCTTAGCTAAGACTTTAGTATGCAAGATAGCGCTGTCGAAAGTGCTAATTGAGGGACATGCTTTGTGGCGTAGTTTGAGGTTATGGGCAGGATTGAGGTTATGGGCAGGATGAATTTGGGTGGTCTAAAAGCAACAAAGCCGTCTTACTTTGAGCAAGACGGCTTTGTGTTTAGTTAAAGATCAAGCTTAATGCTAGATGCTTTAGATTCCCGATACGAGAACTGCGATGATAATCATCACTTGAGGCGAGAGGATACGCAAGAACATGGTTACTGGGTAAACAGTTGCATAACCTAATGAAGAAGCCTCTGGGTTTGAATGCAGACCGTTAGCAAAAGCAAGTGCTGGAGGGTCTGTCATGGAGCCAGCGATCATACCGCACAGCACGAGGTAGTTAACCTTGGAGATCTTGTAAGCCAGGATACCCACAGTGATGATTGGGATGAAGGTAATTAAGCTACCACACAGCATCCAAGTGAAGCCAGGGCCCTGAGTTAAGGTTGCCCAGAAACCGTTTGCACCTGCACAAATACCTACGATAGATAAGAACAGGGTAATACCGATTTCACGCAGAGCTGACAGACCAGCTGCTGGCATGTACCAACGAATGCGTCTAAAGGTCCAACTCTCACCAAAACGAGACAGTAAGATAGCCATAACCAGAGGGCCACCAGCAATACCAAGCTTTAAAGGAGCAGGAACGCCAGATACTGGAATTGGGATGGAGCCAAGGAGAATACCTAAGAAGATACCAATGAAGATTGGTAACATGGCAACCTTGTGCAGCTCAACTACGGAGTTACCTAAGATCTTAGAAGCGGCATCAATGTGCTCTTTAGTACCGATAACGTTTAAGTAGTCACCAAACTGCAGCTTCATGTCGTGTGATGGAATAAATTGCACACCAGCACGAATGAGTCGAGAGGTTACGATATCAAAACGCTCTTCTAAGTGCAGTGACTCAAGTGGCTTACCAATGATGAGGTTATTGGTTACTAAGATACGCTTAACGGTCTTGTTAGTACCACGAGTAGTGGTGAACACGCTATCTGCGATCTTACCGACTAAGGTAGTAGTTTCATCAAGGTGCTCTTTGTTACCAACTAAGTGCAGCACGTCGTTTTCGTGGATGATAGTATCGTTGTGAGGAACAATCAGCTCGTTGCCACGCTTAATACGTGAACATACGATGAGCTCTTCGCGGATACCAGCAATATCGCCAAGCTGCTTTTCAAAGAACTTGTCGTTGAGCACAGTTACGTTAGTAGTAACGATAGTGCCCTGACCAGCGCTCTTAGACTCTAAGTACTTACGGCCTTCTTCTTCAATGTTAACGCGGAAGAAGACACGAATTAAAATCATGGTCAGTAAGATGCCGCATACACCAAATGGGTAAGCCATAGCGTAAGCTGATGGAACCACAAAGGTGTCGAAGCCTTCTGCCTTAGCATCGATGCCTTGCTCAGCTAGGACTGTCTGCATATCTGTAATCATCTGATTTGCAGCGCCCAGGGCAGGGGTATTAGTGATTGCACCAGAGTACATACCCACCATGGCGTCGATCTTTACGATACCGATGAAGTGGAGAGATAAAGCAACGGTACAACCCATTACGATGATTACAACGACCCAGCCGATTAACTTTGCGCCCATAGAACGTAATGAGGCAAAGAAGCTTGGACCGACCTGTACACCAATGGCATAGACGAACAAGATCAGACCGAACTCTTGAACGTAGCCTAAGATTTCACCCTCTGAGGTTAAGCCATCTGGAGTTCTGACGGTAAGACCGAACCACTCATTGAAGAAGTGACCAACCAAAATGCCTGAGAACAGGACACCGCCGATACCTAAGCCGATACCGCGATAACGCACTTCACCTAGCAAAATACCTAAGATGGCAGCTAGAGCGACAGTCAGCGTTAAAAAAGGAATTGTTGCCATAAACTTTTCCTAACCAAACACCTGCCGTACTAAAAGCCTGATGGCCTAAAAGCACAGATTGCAAACATACAGCTATAAATCAAGGGCAGTTTTAGGTGCTGATTAAAACCATCAGCTTGAAAAGAGCGCACAAGATTTGTAAGTAGCCTAAGTTATACCAAGACTAAACTTACTTAAGCTGCTGAAAGTTCGAAGAGCAACTATCCCCAAGGAGTTCTCATGTAGCTCACCTTAGAGCCTTCTACTGCAAATCTTTGCACAATAAGGACTTTTGCGTTGCTGCAACAAACTATCACTCGACTACTGCAAGTTGCAAAAAATAATCACGCTATAGGCTGCAAAACCATAGCTTCAAGCTGTGGTCATAAACAAGCAAACTTTTGTCCAAAAACCTGATATTTATGCTATTTATTAGCAACAAACATCAGTTTTGGCAGCGTAGTAAGTTTTGCAATCATGTCAGTTGCAACTTGTTATTTTCGTCAATTCTGTGACTTAAAGCAAGGTTATTTATATCTAAGTTATCCTAGCTTCATTGTTTCATTGCCATCACAAAAATTGATGTGAAATATCGCTCCCCAAAACATGGCACGAATAACCGCATAGCAATAGGCTTTCTACAAAATTTTGCAAAAACTCAGCGGCGATCTTGCCTTTTTGCATCACCATAGAGCACAAGAGCGAAATAGCCTGTTAAATCTTTGATAAACCTTGCAAATAAGCCAATTAACATAACTAAAAAGCTTAAAACTCTCTCTGCAAAATATTGTGTTGCTTTGTGCACACTTTATGTGCATACAATTACCATCAATCTATATGTAAGATGCCTTTGTACAGATATAAGCTTGTATTTATCGCAAAAGGAAGTTATGCAAAAATTTGCAGTAAAACTTGCATTAAAACAATGCGACCACCTCACCCTACTTACACCAACTACTGTTAATTGCTCCCTGCTAGCAATCAGCAACAGCTACCACTTACACAAGTCACATAAGATAGCTATATTAATGTGTTCTAAGATCTAACAAGAGTATGGTTAGAGGCTAAACAAACAGGCTGAGTTAACACTTACACATGTACTTTGTATGCCGTACTCTTTATGTGCTTTATTAGTTACTAAATGGTTAGATTAAGGCTTTGCATATGAGCTTTTTAACAACTAGCCAGCATAGCTATGCATATTCGTAAGCCATCGAGTGTAAAAATCTCTTGTATTGTGCTTTGCATGCGTATGGACGCATACAAATGTGCTAATCTAGCCACTGAGCTTTAGAGAATATGTTAATAATTAAGTCTCTAACATCATGGTACCGTGCACATAACACCGAGGTATGCCTTGTTAATCCGCAAAACACACGAAGATGATCTGCCATACTTAGACGCTATTTTCGATACCTGCAGAGCCTACATGGTCGAACAAGGTAACCCAACTCAATGGGATAGCAATTATCCAACTTCTAAGGTTGTAGCCGAAGACATTAAAAACGGCACTGGCTATGTTTGCGTCAAAGAGATCACCAACGAGATTTTGGCTACCTTCTGTGTCGGTGATTATGAGGCTGAATACGAGCACTTACGTGACGGCAAATGGAGTGCTGATCGCCCATATACTGTTATTCATCGTATGGCATCACTGCCAGGCTCAGGTGCAGGTCAGTTTATCTTTAACCAGCTCATGCAAGAGCATGAATACATCCGTATCGATACCCATGCAGATAACTGCACCATGCTGCATATTCTGCAAAAGCTAGGCTTTCGCTACTGCGGACTAGTAACCTACGAAGGTTATGGTGATCGCGTTTGCTTTGACTACTTACGCGATGACAAATAAGCAAGATCACCGATCTATTCAACAGATACATATTGGGGAAGAACATGTTACAGATTAGAGAAGTTGCTCAGTCTGACTTTGAGCGTATTGATGAGCTTTACGATCAAGCACGCGCCTTTATGTTTAGCTACGGCAATACCACTCAGTGGACTAATGGCTTCCCAAACAGTTCAACCTTAATTCCGGCCATGGAAAAGCATCAGGCCTTCGTCTGCTTCGATGATGAAAAAGACAATAAAGTAGTTGGCGTCTTTGTGCTTGCTGACGATGAGCCTGTCTATACTCAAGATACAGTTAAGTGGACTATTGACGCTCCATACGTTGTAATCCACCGTCTTGCCTCAGAGCCTGGATCTGGCGCTGGTCAATTCATCTTCCGCCATGTAATGGATAACTATCCATACATCCGTGTGGACACTGGTGAGAGTAATAAGCCTATGCTCCACCTGATGGACAAATTAGGCTTTAAGTACACTGGCACTGTTTTTTATGACCGTCCAGGCGGTGGCATCCGCGTAGCTTACGACTACGTACGCCCATAAGCACACCAGATACCTGCCTTTTTATATAAGCTACGGCCCCGCGCCGTAGCCTATCCACCACAATCTGCAGCGCCGCCGCCCTCTTTTCTCACTCAGACTAATCTGCAGCACCCTGCCTTCTCATCTCGCTCCGACTAATTCTTTAGCACCTGCTCTACAATTTCTTTGCTTAGGTAAAATCCACTAATTTGTGGCGATCTTTCCTTACTTGCGCAAAATACAAATCCCACCGCGTCCGAACGCTTAAATTTGCTCATTAAAGCGATGGGATTGTACATTCATTCTGCCTTTAGCCTTGCACTGGGACTAGCGCACAACAAAAGCTTGGCGGCTGTGAGTTGATCTTGCTACTCTCACTGGCAACGGCAGACGCGAACGTATGGAATATCGATAATACGATCATCAATGGGGTAGCCGATGCGCTCATAAGTAATCGGAATATCGTTTAAATATAGATTAGCAATACGCATGGCGACATCTGCAACAGCATTTGCGTCATTGTACACAGAGCCTAGCATGGTGCCGCGCTCAACCGCATCGATTGCCTCAGGCAATGCATCAATGCCCACTACAGGAATATAAGGCACTTTTGGCATGGTTGCCCTCATAGCTTTAGGATTACTGTTATTAGCCTCGGGCACATTAACACCGCGTGGGATGTTATAGCCAAACTTATACAGGGCATGAATAACTCCTAAAGCCATAGCATCATTATTAGAGACAATCAGCTCAATGTTCTCAGGTGACAAATTATTCATGATATATGTCATCTTGCTTTGAGCTTTAGCTGCGTCCCAATGCGCATACACAGAGTCAATTGCCTTGAGCTTATATTGAGAGTCGCGCATAGTATTAATAAATGAATTGGTACGTATAGCAGTGTCGTGATGCGCTGGATCTCCTTGGAAGATCAGATAGTTGATCTTGCCATCTTTATTTTTATCGGCATCTGGATGGGTTTTAAGGTAGCTAATTACTATTTGCGCTTGGATCTTACCTGCGTCCTGTGCATTTGAACTGACAAACCATGCTTTATCAAAAGAGCCAAAGTTGGTCATATCTGGATTGCGGTTAAAAAAGATAATTGGAGTGTCGTGATCTTTTGCTAGCTCAAGCAGTACATGCGCTGTCTCAGTATCCACAGGATTGACCAAGATTGGATGATGGTTACCCTGAGTTTCAAGAACTTTCTTAACCTGCTCTATCTGAGTCTTGGCATCAACATTAGCATCGTGCTGACGCAATCTAATACGCTTAGAAATGGCAGTATTTTGCAGCTCAACACTTAGTTGACTCAAAAACAAGTCATTGAGCGTAAAGTAAAAGACATTAATCTCATTCTTTGCAGCATGAACAGTGCTTGTAAAGAAACTCATGGCACATGCTAACGCTATTGCGCCTTTCTTAAAATACCCCATAGATCACTCCTTTCTTCCCTCATTATACGCATAAGCAAGGGCATAATGGATCCCATCTGAACTTGACCACATAGACTATGATCTATAAATACATTCTGTACAGTTTTCATAGTGACATTGAGCTCTATTAAATTATAGACAAATTTATAGAAAGCTACAGTTTGTACTAAGCATTGACTGCACTTGGCCACTATAAGAACGACGAGCTTACTGTATCTCGATAATAACGATAAGCTGGCTGTATCTCGATAATAACGACGAGCTTGCTGTAGCTCGATAATATCGACGAGCTTGTTGTAGCTCGATAATAACGATGAGCTTGCTGTATCTCGATAATAACGAAGAGCTTGCTGTAGCTCGATAATAACGATGAGCTTGCTGTAGCTCGATAATAACGATGAGCTGGCTGTATCTCGATAAGAACGACGAGCTTGTTGTAGCTACATAATAAGTAAAGGCTTGCGCTAGTGCATAACTACGCTACGCTGGCTTAATAGAATGCAGAAGAGCAAGGTAATTTTTGTCTTAATGGTATGCAGAGGCGCAAGGCAACTTTGAGCTTAATAGTTAAATTCATTGCATACCAAGTTTGAATTAACTACCTCACCTTTGATCTCAAAGAGTTCAGATATCGACAAAGTTTTGTTTGACTCTACAGTGGTACGTATAATGTAGATAGTTTTCATTATGCACAAAGAGGCGGCCATGTCACTTAACAGCACTAGCGATAATCAATCATGTGAGCGTGAAATCTATATTGGTCTCATGAGTGGTACTAGTATTGACTCTCTTGAAGCTGCCATGCTTTTTGTTAGCACTAAAGATCATGAGATCTGCGATCTTAGCATCGGTAAAGTGGTCTCATATGAGTGGTTAAGTGACGAAAAAGAACTACTGCATGGACTGTGCGATCCTTATAGTCGTTTTAACAATGTACAAAGCCAAGCTCAAGGTGCACAGCTTATTTCTCAGCGCAGTGCTCAATTAGTCAATGATTTACTTAAGATCACAGGCTATAGCGCATCTGATATTGTAGCGATCGGATCGCACGGCCAGACTATCTTTCATCAGCCTGAAAAATCTATTAGCGTCCAAATTGACAATGGACCAAATCTAGCCGCTCTTACCGGCATCGATGCGATCGTGAACTTTAGAGCTGCAGATCTAGCTGCTGGCGGTCAAGGTGCACCGCTTGCTCAAATCTTTCACTCAGCCCTCTTTGGTAAAAACAATCGCCCTGTATTCATGCTCAATTTAGGCGGCATTGCTAATATCACCGCTTTAGATGCAAAAGGTAATATCATTGCTGCCTTCGATACAGGTCCTGCCAATACGCTCATTGATCTTATTTGTCGCGAGGCTTTTAATGAGCCATATGACAAAGACGGTAACTACGCCCGCTCAGGTAAAGTAAATGAGCTTTTACTCAACGCCATGCTCACTCACGAGTACTTTGCTACTCCATATCCAAAATCCACAGGTCGAGAGCTCTTTAATGCCGAGTTTTTAAAACGTTTTGATGCTCTTCCTGACTTTAATAACTCATCTCGAGAGGACATCCTCAACTTACTTGCAACCTTAACTGAGCTTACTGCCTGTACCGTGCTAGATGGCATAAAACAAGTAGTCACTAGTATTAACTCCACAGCAAAGAGCAATGCTTGCAGTGATGCCCAATCCTATACTTCAGATTCTTGTGAGCTTATAGTGGCCGGCGGTGGTGCTGATAATGGCTATATGATGGAGCGTTTTAAAGTACTAGCTGATGCAATGGGTCTTAAGCTCTCCATTAGCAGCATTAAGCAACAAGGTATTGCCCCACAATCTCTTGAACCTGCTGCATTTGCCTATTTTGCAGCTTTATGTACTCATGGTATTCAAGTAAACCTCAACAGCAGTACAGGTGCTAAAGCTCCATCCATCTTAGGCTGCATTTGTCCAAGTATAAATGGCCACTTTGTGCGCTCACTCAGAGCTAAATAACAAAGAGTAGAGTGCTAGATAATAGACAAGTTGCATTAACTGTGCTTTATCTTTCCCCGCTTGTCTGTGCACTGCGATCGAGCTTAACTTGTGATCTTGAGGATTTTGTTTTGCACACTGTCCTGAACCTAAGTATTTTTAGCTAAACTTGTAGCGCTGTTTTATAACAGCTAATGCGAGCAAAAGATCAGTAGCTTACTATGCTTACTTAGCAAGCTTAGTAATGCCCAAGCCTTTAATTGGCAGTGTGGTACTTAAAAAGGTTGCATAGCTTATTTTAAAACTTAGGCTTAGTACTCTAGTTATTGTCTATGTTTAAGACTATGCGCCGTAATTGGGATTTCCAACACTCAAAGCAATGGGAGATTGCCTGTGAACACATTAACTATGGTGACAATTGCTGTCATTGTCATTCTGATCACGGGACTGATTATTCCACTGCGTATGTCCATACGTAGCAAGCTTATTATTAGCCTATTACTTGTTGGTGGCATGTGCCGTAATTACATCTACCTTGTTGTGGGTGGAACAGCCTACGATCCTAATATCCCATACAATCTGTACTTTATCCTTGAGATGACCCGCAGCATCCTCATTACTTTAGCTGCACTCGTGCTCATTAGAGTGGTCATCAATCTTGTCTACAAAGCCATACGTGTCGACTATCGAGCCTTCATAATTCCTGCGCACTCGCTGTTCTATCTTATGATCATGCTGTCCATCGCAACAGCTATCTCAATTTACGGAACCGCCTGTACTTACAGAAAGCCAAACTTAACTCACTATCAAGTTAAGATGGATAAGCTCGCTCCTGAGCTTGATAAGCTGCGTATTGTAGTGCTTAGCGACATGCATATCTCTTCGCAGTCTAATCCATCATATGTTGCGGATATCATTGCTCGAGTTAACCGTCTTCACCCTGATCTTGTCTTACTACCTGGTGATCTTATCGACGGTCAAGTGCACAAACGTCATGCTCTTGCTAAGCTCTACTTTGATTTACGCGCCAAGTATGGCGTTTACTTTAGCTCGGGCAATCATGAGTACTACTCTGACTATAACAAGTGGCAAAACTATCTTACGCAAGGTGGCCTCATTAGCCTTGATAACAAAGTAGCCCACATTAAAGATGAGCATGGTAATACCATTTTGACTTTAGGCGGCGTTACTGATCCTAAGGCTGCTAACTACAACCTGCCAATGCCAGATATTACAGGTGTGAAAGCTATGCTCAAGAGCAAGGCCCCAACCATTGTGCTCTCACATCGCCCTGCCTATGGTGATGATTTCTCTACAGGCGACAATAAAGCCGATCTCGTAGTCTCAGGACATACCCATGGCGGCTTGATGAATATTGCCGCACCAATAGTTTCATTTCTGAACAATGGATTTGTCTCAGGTCACTACAAGGTCAATAACACCAATGTCATTGTTAGCCGTGGTATCAATGTATGGCAAGGCTATCCAATGCGCTTAGGCGTGCCTAATGAGATTGTGGTGATCTCCTTAAGATCAAAGGTAAAGCCACCTAAGGGTACTATCAGCATGACTAAAGCATCTGAAGTAGCGCTTAAAGAGCGTGAAGATAAGCAAAAGCTAGAAGATGCTAAAGCTAAGTTACATGCTACTCAAGTAACAGCGAATAACGCTGCTATCCAAAGCAAGCCAGGCACCTTAATCCTAAGCGGCACTCGCTCTGATAATGTGAAAACAAAGAGCAATGAGCTTACCAATGGCAAGGCAGAAGATAGCACTAGCGAGCTTAATGCCTATGATGAAAGCGTGATGGACTCATCCATTATGCGTGCTGACGGAGCGGCAACTGATCTGCAGATCATATTACCAATGGTCAATATCGAAAGTGGCGAGATCTCACGTAAGGTTACTGATTTAGCCGTACTACCAAAGAATCTTACCTACGATCAGAAGCGTCGTATTATCGATATTCTTTCTGAGGGCACTGCACTTGCCAAACTCCGTGAGCAAGAGGAGGCTAAAGCCAAATACGATCAGCTCTTAGAAGACAAGATTAACATTCTGCCAATGGGCTATAGCCTCGATGTTAGAGAGTCAATAAACTCACACAGAACACCTTCGCAAATGCAACAAGAGGCTCAAAAGCAGCAAGATAAAAACAAGCACAAAGCCTCAGCAAAACAACAGCAAGGCAACAGCTTTGTTAAAGATGAGTATATGGATGAGACCAGACTTACTAGCAAACTGCATCAGCAAGTCATTACTGACGATGAGACCTTATTTAGACTTGAAAATGAGAGCATGTCAGATGTGAATGATATTGCTGCAGAGTATGGTATCTCCATCGGCACCGGCAATATCAACCAAGCAGACCATGGTGTTAATGACCTCATTGAAAAGCAGCAAGTGCAGCGCAACCTCCCTGAGGCCCCAAGCGGCGCATCCGAATAATAGCGCCTTTCAAGGCTGTTGCGGCGCATCTTATTAGGTTGCGGCTGCCATTCTATTGCGGCGCATCCGAATAATAGCGCCTTTCAAGTCTGTTGCAGCGCATCTTATTAGGCTGCGGCTGCCATTCTATTGAGGCTTATATGTGTAGGATGACTCTGCCAAGGCTTTTTCATCTGCATTGATGAGATTGCTGTTGGCAGGATTTCTTTGCAGCAGCTAGTAACAAAAAGGGCAAGCTTAGAGCTTGCCCTTTTTGCTTAGGTGATATGAGGCACTTTTCTAGCGGCGAGTAATACCGTAGGCATTACGTGCTTGGTAGTTGGCGTAATGCGGGCCTGTCGCACCGTTGTTTTGCAGATCGCTAAGAATATCCAGCTGATCTTGGCTTAAAGTGGAGACGGAGTTTAAGCCTCCGGCCACGACCTGACTCAAGATGTCGGCTGGATTTTCATCAGCGGCTAAGCCCTGCTGAGGATTGTAATTGCCACCAGGAGCTTCAATGCTACCTAAAGCCATTGGTGCCATAGCAACTACATCAGACATACCTGGATTCATAGCTGTAACTGCTGAGAAGTTGGTTGCACCTCGCGCTGAACTGCCTACCGCGCCAATAGAGAGTGGTCCACCACGAGCCGGAGCAGGAGCTGTCATTCTAGGAGCGCTACCTACCATGGTGTTTACATTAGCTCCGGCTGAGGTCATTGGAGCTGATGCAAGCGGGGCCTGAGCAGGAGCGTGTGCCTGAGCTTGGGCATGGGGCTGAGCTTGAGCTTGTGCCTGTGCCTGTGCCTGAGCTTGTGCTTGAGCACGAGCTGCAGCCTCACGGGCTGTACGAGCTGCGATCTCAGCAATCTCATAAGGATCAGCCTTCTCATGACGCTCTGAAGTGGCAGAACCAACTGCACCAATACGACCTTGCTCAGCTAATGCCTTACGACGTGCACTATGTACTGCAGCAGCTGCAGCGGCAGCACGAGCGGCATTAGACTCAACATTATTATCTGATGCCAAAGCACCAGCATAGGCATCAGCCTCTGCTTGTGCTGCACGAGCAACGGCTTCACGTGCCTCGTTACGAGCCGAGGTGTTGGTATTAGCACTCATCATGCGAGCAGCATTAGGCAAACGATCACGACCATGTAAAGTTACGCTATCGTCAGCGAGCTCTTCATCAATATCAGCCTTTAAGTCATTGATGTACTCACTGTTACCAGAGAGATTATCAAATGACATAGCATGAGCGATCTCTTGAGATGCGCCCATTGCATCAGCACTATTGTTGATAGTTGCACGAGCACTCTGAGCATAAACAGTGTTGTTATCATCACCACTTAAGCCTAAAGCACCGGCAAGAGCTGACTCATAATCAGCATCCTGAGCGACATTAGATGAAGCTGCAACTTGAGCCTTACGTGCCTGATCTTTGACTAAATTCTCTTTGATGATGCTATCTGCTAAACGGTCGATAGCCTCAAGATTTTGTTCAAAGTTATCAGACTCTAAAGACTCTAATGCCGCATCATTATCAAAGGACTTGCCATCTTCTGTTGAAGCAGCCAGAATCTGCGCTAAGCTCTCTTCTTCATCTTTTTCATCATCGTAGATGTCGCTGTCATTAGACTTAGTTACATCTTTGATTGCTGAGGCGTTAGCAAGGCTTTCGGCAAGCATTTCTTCTTCATGCTTTTCCTCTTCAACTTCAACACCACCAGAGATGATCTTAGCTAAGTCCTCAGCCTCACCGATATCAACCTGAGCAGATACTACCTGTTCAGACTCATCAGGAGTTAAAGCGCCAAAACTTAAAGAGAGACTTTCTTCTTCATTCTTCTCATCAGAGCCTTCTACAGCACCGCTGATGATGCTTCGTAAACTTTCAGCCTCATCTTTTTCTTCAAAGTCAGTGCTGCTTGCAACTTCAGATGGTGTGCCATCAACATCTTGAGTGTATGACGGTTCTGATTTCTTGCCCATAATGGACTCAATAACCGCACGCTCATCACTATCTAAAGCGGCTGACGGACTATCAGCGCTTACAGCTAATGCTGTATCGGCCTTAGCTACAGCAGCGCCACTACCATCATGTTGTGCATCAGTAGAGCTATGGTCGATGATGTCATCTGAGCTCTTAAAGCTATCAGAATCGCTCTCGGCTCTAAATGGAGCGCTGTTATCGATAACCTTACCGTTCTCATCAACCTCGTAAAGCAGCCTTAACTCATCTTCGCTAAGACCAGTACGGGCAGATAACTCGGTTAAGGAAACACCAGCTTCAATAAAAGCATGGGCCTTATCTAAGGTAGCGATATCAATACCAAATGGCTTTTCGTCCTTTTGCTTACGCACATAGTCCTCATCGTAGATCATATCTACAACAGGAGCATTGCCATTGTTCTGCTCGCTATTAGAGTAAGCAACATTAGCTGCACTCATGTCACCGGTAATGTCCTTACCACTAACTGAGTTGTCTTGAGCACCATTGCTTACACTAACCTTAAGCTTATCAACATCTAAAGACTCGCTTGGCACAATATCAATAGTCAGCTGAGTCTTATCAGTAGCTTGTGATAATGAGTCTGATGCTACTTGCTTAGTTGCGCTCTCATAAGTTGCAACTTTATTAAGTCCCTTGCCAAAGCCTGGCTCCTTATCTGAGGAGTTTAAATTGATATCGCAAGAGTCTTCATCTACAGTAAGTCCTGAGGCGCGGTTATACATGCGCTCCATAGACGGCATCTTATTGTCAGCCTCTTTGCGCGATTGCACTTGAGTACTTGGTTTAGACTCGTCTAATGGCTCGGCCTTATCACTAGAAATAGTGATATCAGCTGAAAGAGAGCTCAAGGTGCTCTTATCAGATTGGCCATCTCCACTTGCAGCTAAAGAGCTATCAGCTATTGATTTTTTAGACTTAGCAAGCATCTCACTTTGGCCAAAGGTACCAGCTAAAGCGGCACGCTCAGCATCATTAAGTGCAGTCTCAGGTAATACCACCTCATCCATATATGATGGAGTGCTAGACATCATTGCGGCGCTGCTAGCAAACTCATCATTATCTGAATCAATGCCCTTAGCTAGAGTTGCATCTACAGTGTTGATGATGCTGCTAGCGGCATTAACCACATCATTAAGCACAGCGATAGCATCGCGCTTTGAGCCATCTTGGGATGCATTTAAGGCATAGGCATCCTCTTCGCTCAAGCTATTGCTTTGAGCGCTTTTAGCATCAGTGCTTGCTGTAGCTACTAAGTTGCTCTTTGAGTCAGATAATTCATTGGTAAGATTTGCTTCAGCTTTGTCAGCATTAAGAGCTGAAGTTGGACGAGGCTCTACCTCAACCTCGATGAATGTGCCCTCATGGGGTAACCCCTGCCTGGGAGCTCCAGACGAGCCTCCTAAAGAATGAGTTCTATCGCCAGGATCGGCACCAAAGGCCATACCTAATGGGTTTAAAGGATCACGAGTGCTACCTTGACGGTTAGATCTTTGATTAGAGTGGTTTTCTTTCTTGCTTGCATGTGATGTATCAGCTTGAGCATTGGCCATGTGCTCACCAATGGTGGCAGGACCAGCATTTGGATCGATCTTAGAAAAATCGACAGTGCCCACTAACTTAGCAATATCAGATGCAGTTTGGGCAAAGGATGCATCAAAAGGCTCATCTTCAGCACTAGCATGATTTTGTGCAGCAAAGGCTTGCTGTGGATCATACATACCATCATCAGAGGCATCATTGTGCTGTGGTGCATAAGTAGACTTTGCATCAGACATGACGGAGCGCGCAGCCTGCTGCTGTGCAGCACGAGCTTTTTTACGTGCTTCACGAGTGCTAGACTCTCGGCCCTGATGAGAAGCAGATGGAGCGTTATTCGATGAGGCATTGTTCTCATGTGAACCGCTGCTACGCTGAGCTGCACTTACTGCAGCATTGCCAGGGAGCGCAGCCATAAGGGTCTTAAGCTGAGAAACAGCATGCACCAGACCTTGCTGATCTTTTTGAATACCTTCAAGTGAGCTAGCTTGCTCCTCACGGATCTTATCTACCTCATCGCAAATCTGAGAGATGGTGTCCTTGAGATTGTGCTCTTCTCCATCTTCATCGGTGAACACAATATCCTCAAGTCTATAGCGTTGCTCAGGTACTTTTAGCTCGCCACGTGCTTTACGTCCAAAGAGTTCATCTAAGGAACGTTTGGCATCTTCTAGAGCTATTTCACTAACTTGCAGACGCTCCTGCAGCTCATCAATTGTATTCTCTAATCGTGCACTACGACGGGAATTTAAGATGAATGAAACTAGCACTAGGATGATAACTATAAACACTACTCCTGCAAGGTACAGGGTTAGCAAACTTGGCGCTGAATAACTACCGTCCACAACGAAAGTCCTGTCTAGAAAAATACCTAAGCTATGCTAAAAAGTTAATAATTGCACGATAAGACGCAATTGTTATTACAAGCAAAGCAAAAGGGCTATGGTCAAGCTACATATTACGGGCGCACATCACCATCTAACACCATAATGATGTCAGATCACTTTAGGCACGCCACTTCTAGTGAAATTCTGAGAGGCAAATTATATCACGTTATCTAAAATGCACAGCTTTAAGGCTACATCTAACGTATGTTTAACTGTCACAATTTGCGCATTTGAACAAACAGATTATGACCTGTTGTAAGTTTGATTTTACTTGCCTTAGAAAAACAAAAGCCTCGCAATGCGAGGCCTCTGTAAACTCATGCAACGCAGCTTACGCTGCCTTAACATTAGTTTGAAATGTTGGCGATGTCCTGCCACTCTTCTTCAGTAAGAAGCTTGTACAGGTCGATGAGGATGAGCAGATCATCTTCACGATTGCAAACACCGCAAATGAACTTAGCGCTCTCTTCGGTACCTACGTTAGGGGTATCGTCGATCTCATTAGTGTTGAGGTCAACTACTTCAGCAACAGAGTCAACTAAAATACCAACAACCTGACGCTCAGACTCGATGATCATGATACGGGTGTTATCAGTAATCTCTGATGGTGGCAGACCGAAACGCATACGGGTATCAATAACAGATACTACGTTACCACGCAGGTTGATAATACCTAATACGTAAGCTGGTGCACCAGGAACTGGAGCGATGTCAGAGTAACGTAATACTTCACGAACCTGCATTACGTTAACACCGTACATTTCACGGTCGAGCTGGAAAGTTACCCAACGTAAAACCTCACCCTGGCTGCTATCTGGATCGTAAATTGAGGTTGAAGTTGTCTCTTCATTAGCCATTTGTATAAAGTCCTCTGAACTCAATCTCCAACTCTACAACATTATGTTGGAGAATCCCCCGACAAGCTAAAGGTATTAAACCTAATGCATCCTTATGCTCTGATGATCAAAGCAGGAGTACTGCCTTATGACAGTAGCATAACAATGCTAGCAGCATGATAGCAAAACAAGCTGTTACACAAAAGTAACCCTTAATGCTTAAGCTGCTCTGTCTATAAGTTCAGTATACCCTTATCGGTCTACGCTGATTGCACGAACGTGCTCAATTCATGCCTAAACTACACTAGATTGACCTTGATGTGACTAATAGACTTATCATCAAGTCTTAAGTCGCATTATGAGCCACTATTTTAGTTTATAGGCGGTATATATAAGCTGCATGGCAATAAAAAACAATCACCTGCGCCTAATGCATTGCTCATAGCACCGTCAAAATAACTAACACTTTGTGTAAGTCATGTATAGTGCTATCCTCATGATTATAGCCTAGAAAATCGTTTGCTTACATGATCAAAGGCAAAATATTGAATACAAGTGCGCCTAAAGTGCCGATTGCAACAAGCTTTTTGACAAAAACCTAGTTCCAACATGCCCAACGAGTGATCATAAAGGCAAACTCGACTAATCAATAAGCGAACAAGCAATTCATCTCTGTGCTGCTTTTGTAAAACATTTCAGTACAACTGCACCAATAACATACCAAAAATATATCTACCATGGACAGTAAAGTACGCCAAATGACCTAAGACAGCAAGGGCCGCTAAATGGCCATGGACAGTAAAGTCCGCTAAGTGGTCTAAGACGGCAATGGCCGCTAAAATGCCATGGACAGTAAAGACCGCGAGCGGATGATTACTGTTCAGCGTTATAAAGAATTTTACGTTGGTGCTCGATGTGAAATCGTGAGTGTGCATCATCCGGTGTTTGCTAAAAATATTGGCACTATTGTAAAAATCGTTACGATATACGATTCAGGATGTGTGGAGTTTTTTAAAATGCTGTTTAAATGGAGTGATGGCCCATTTGCTGCAGCCTGGCCGTTCGTGACCAGTTTCCTTGTACTGGCTACTCTCACTTACATTATGGCAACATGGAAACCCAAAGTGTCATAGATAGAATGAATGCGTTGGCATTTCTGATTGTATAATGTCAGTTAATTTCTAATTGTAAATTATAGAGGGTTGAATATGAGTATGGATCTATCTCATCTGGCCGAAATGACACCTTCTGATGAAGCACGATTTTTTACCGTTTTTGATAGACAACTTGGATATGATGCAGGTGAAGAAGCCCGTGCTAATCTTCTTAGTGGCGTACCTATTTATTACGCTGAACGAAATACACCAGAAGGGTGTGTTATAAAAGAATATCCAGATGGTCGTAAGGAACTGGTGAGTTTCATGACTGGTACAGAAAAAGTAGTTGAGGTTAAGCCCTGATGCGTCCTCAACTCTGGGTTATTGCAGGGCCTAATGGTGCAGGAAAATCTACCCTAGTTAAGCGACATATCCTTGGTAAAATAGAGGTTGTTAACTGCGCGGGAACAAGGTATAAGCAATCGAAAGGCAGGAGAGCAGGCACTTTTTCTGCGCACGGAAAATCTCAAAAATAGATGTACTTTCGCTGTAGAAACGACACTCACAGGAATGGGGGAGATTAAGTTAATGCAGCTTGCTGCGACTGCAAGTTACAAAATTAATTTAATCTATGTGGGGGTAAAAGATGTAGGAATGTCAGTAGCTCGCGTTAACCAGCGTGTAAGCCTTGGTGGTCATAATGTGCCTGTTGATGATCTTTTCAGACGATACGAGCGTTCTGTAACCAACCTACCTAAAGCTATGGCCGTGGCTGACCGGGTATGGGTATTTGATAACAGTTATAACAGACGGCGATTACTTTTCCGCACAGAACAAGATAAAACAAAGTTCATTTCTAATGATTTGCCTGATTGGTTTAAAAAAGTCGCTGGGACAGAGATTGAGCAGGCCAGAATGAAAAAGAAGAAATTAAGTCGTTAGTTAAATGTCTAAGGATAAACCGGCTATAAGCCGGTTTTTTTTTGATAATCTCTTTTACACACACTTGTGTTTAGCTAAATATTTTATTTAACTAAACGGGGTTCCGTGGGAATTTCTGCGATAACACCCGCTAAGCGATTTCTCCCTGACGGAAATCACTTAAAGGACATAAGGCAGCAAGGGCCGCTAATGCGGCCCTTGGCAATCATATTCTTTTGTATCAGTGCCTATAAGAACTAACTAAGCGTTCTTAGTGCCTTTAGTGCCATTGTCACCTTTTTCTTCGGTGATATTACGCACTAAGTCTTCGATATCTGCACCGGCCTCAAATAAAGCGATTAAAGCCTTAACATGCAGTAAGGCGCACTTCTCGGCAGTTACGATACCAGCAAGCCATGGACGGTTACCAGGAATCTCACGCCACTTGATCTGAGAGCTAGTTAAAGTACGGTTACCCTCTAAGACGTCACAGCCAATAGACCATGGAGACATGCCTAAAGATATTAAGTAAGGGTACTTCTCTGGGCTTTGCTTAATATCTGGCTTAACCCAACGTAAGGTATCAACGATATTAATCTTATCGCCACGAACATCAGTAATACCCATGAACCATGAAGGCTTACCAAAGAGGTTGGTAATCTTATCGCACTCGAAGATACCACCAAGGTCGATAAGAGGTACAGCAAAGCGTACGCCCTGAACTAAGAAGAACAGTACCTGGAATTGCTCGCCAAGATCAACGTTCTTCCAATCCTTGTTAATAGCGTGCAGCTTATCAGCCATACGCTGTTCAGCAGTCTGAGGAGGAGCCTTGGTAACCTGCTCAATCTTCTGAACTTGCTCAACTTTAACCTCAGGCTCTGCAACCTTAGTCTCAACCTTGACCTCAGGCTTTGCAACCTTGGCCTCAACCTTGACCTCAGGCTTAGCAACCTTGGTCTCAACCTTAACCTCAGGCTCTGCAACCTTGGTCTCAACCTTAACCTCAGGCTCTGCAACCTTAGTCTCAACCTTAACCTCAGGCTCTGCAACCTTAGTCTCAGTAGCAGTCTGAGGAACAATGGTATTAAGCAGACGCTGCAGTCTTTCGCTATCACCAGGTTCAGCAAACTCAAGCTCTTTAGCAGTTTCAGTCTTAGTTGCGGTCTGCAGCTGTGGCTCATAGCTTACAGCTGAAGACACTGATGAAGAACTCTCATCGTCAGCAGAACTTTGTGCAGCAGCGATCATGGCTGCGTCGGCTGCGCTTTCAGCAGTGGCAGCATCTGCCTTGTCCTTTTCCGCCTGCTCTGCTGCAGCGATCATGGCTGCATCTGCTGCGCTTTCAGCAGCGGCAGCATCAGCCTTGTCCTTATCAGACTGCTCAGCTGCAGCGATCATGGCTGCATCAGCAGCGCTCTCGGCTGTAGCAGCAACTGCCTTGTCCTTTTCAGATTGCTCGGCTGCGGCGATCATGGCAGCATCAGCAGCGCTCTCGGCTGCAGCAGCATCTGCCTTGTCCTTTTCAGATAGCTCGGCTGCGGCGATCATGGCTGCATCGGCAGCGCTCTCGACTGCAGCAGCATCTGCCTTGTCCTTTTCAGATTGCTCGGCTGCAGCGATCATGGCAGCATCAGCAGCGCTCTCGGCATCAACAGTATCTGCCTTGTCCTTTTCAGATTGCTCGGCTGCAGCGATCATGGCTGCATCAGCAGCGCTCTCAGCATCAACAGGGATCTCATTGGCGCTTTCAGATGCACTCTTATTGCCACTTTCAGATGCGCTTTGCTCAGCATCTTCCTGAGCTAAGCTTTCTGCTACGCTTGGCTGTGCAATGCTATCAGATGATGACTCAGGGCTCTGTGCTCCCTTATCATCAGCAACATGCTCTGCATCTTCAACACTAGTACCAGAAACCACCTTCTCGATAACGATCGCGTCATCGGTAGTATGGGTATGAATAACCTCAGTGCTATCAGGTGTGGTGGTAACAACTGTTTGAGTCTGAACAGCTGTTGTTGAAGAAGTCGTTACGCTGCTTGTAACTGCCTTTGGCTGAATGCCGATTTGCACAAACTCGCTAGTGCTTGGCTCTTCTTCATCAATAGAGATGAATGGCTCTTTAGAGATCGCATCATAGTCACGATCGACTGATGAACCTGTAGCAACTTCTTGCTCTTGAGCTTGGGTTGCAGATACAGTCTCATCAGCAGCTGAAGAGATAACGATACCCTCAGTTGAAGCCTTAGCACTTTCTAAGTTAGAAGGCTCTGTCTTAAGAGGTGCAGACTGCTCATTAAGCCCCGTAGAGACAACACTCTGAGTAACAACTGCAGCGTTAGTAGCGCTGACTGTTAAGGAGTCGCTGCCTGCAATAGTCTTAGAGGATACTTCACCTTGAGCACTCACAATAGTGCTTGCAGCGCCAGTTGATGCTAAAGCTGCATGGTTAGCGTCAATAGCGGCATTGGCACTCGTAAGTACACTTTCATTGGCTTCTTTTGAGTAGGAGGATTCGTCGGCAGGTGCAGCCTGCATGTCCCCTTGTTCTTGGAGCTCACCGTTAAACTCCTCATCATCTACTTCAGCAAGCATTTGCTGGAAGTAGGCAATGAGAGTTTCCTCTTCACGGTCGTGATGACTTGGAGCCATTACAAATTCTCCTTGAGCAGCTTATTAGCGTGCCTACTAAAAGACCTGACCTTAATCTTGGCAATTTAAAGATCATCAGTCTTAATACAAACCTGCACTTTCACTAACTGCAGCTTTGCCAAATGTAATTGTCTTTAAGCTTGCTCTGCGTAGCCTCATGCACTGCATGAGCAAAACTCATAATTCTTTTTAGTAAGAAAAAAGCATTTAATGATCAACTGTAATCTAACTACAACTCTGAGCTCTTAACTATCAACGCTACTGAGAGTGGCAAGTAACGTAAATTTAGGCATATTTAGCTGTCTATTTGTAGATTACTAGTGCTCTATTGACTTCATATGTGCTTGATGCGCAAGAGTAAAACTATGAAATCGTTTATATCTTTTGCTTTTCTTACTGATGCATGCTGCACTATTAAGTTTGTTAACTTATGTGGCAGTCAAACACCTTAAAACTGCACCTTTAAGCTAGATCATCTCAAGCTTAATGGCGTCGCCTACATCCTTGAGATTTTCTGATACACGATCAGGATGACGCTCTAACTCGCTCTCAATGAGAGATTTGAGTAAGTTACGGTAGGCAACAGAACCCTGACGGGAATCATCCATAAGTGGCAGAGGTAATCTACGTGCAGATGACTCTCTAAAGGAGATATCAATCGGAATACTGCCACGCCAAATATGATCGCGATAGTGAGTCTTTAAATAGCTAAGGCTCTGTACTGAGGCCTTGGTGCGACGGTCATACATGGTTGGGATGATGGTGTAATCAAAATGTACGCTCTTGTTAGCACGCTGCATCACAGTAAAGGTACGCACCATACCCTCAAGGCCCTTAAGAGCTAAGAACTCGGTTTGGGTTGGAACAATGATGGTAGTTGCGGCTACTAAAGCATTAACCATCAGAGCGCCTAAGACAGGAGGACAGTCGATGAGGACTACATCGTAGCAATCTTCGATGAGGCTTAAAGAGCGAGATAAAATACGACCTACACCCTGACGACCGGATAAATGACGGTCAATGGTAGCTAAGGTCATAGAGGCTGAGATCAGATCTAAGCCCTCATGAGCGGTCTTGGTAATACAGCGCAAGATACCCTCACGAGTTGGGGTCTTCATTGCGTATAAGTCGAACAGATTGTTTTGATCGATCCTTTCGTCATCTATACCTAAATATGAGGTAAGAGAAGCATGCGGATCTGTGTCGACCACCAATACGCGGAGGTTTTCTTTTTGTAACCAGCCAGCAATTGAGGCGACTGTTGTGGTCTTACCCACACCGCCTTTCTGGCTTGCAACGGCCCATACTAACACTGCCCACTCCCGATAAAATAAATGAAACCGGTAAAGCTTATATCCTAAAGCTGCATACAAAAGTGTCTATTTACGCTGCATAAGGTACTAATGTGCTTGATAGAACACACTGCACACAAGTAAAAGCTTAAATATGTATTTTAGCAAGATACATCATCGATGTGAGTATCTTATGACGTGATTCTCAACTCTAAAAGCAAAAAAGATAACTCTATCCAACTCAAGCTTTACAGCATCGCAAAACTTCATGTGCCCATATGCACTCATAACTATCACAAAATAGCTTAAAGAAAAGCACAAGCAAGTTACTGCTAATTGCTCCTTTTGTTTGCTTAAAGTGCCAGATGTGGCATTGAGATTGGCAGAAACGTCATAAAACCTGCCAAAGAAAAGTGCTCAAAGGAATACTGCTTTTTAATGCACACGTAGATGCTGCAGTGCTCGTTTGAGAACTCTTGTAAAAGAGTGTCAAAGCTATGGCCTATCTTGAGGAGAGAAAGGTCGATGCTAGAGTGCCATGAGGGTTTGTCTGTGTTTTTGCTTTGCAAATTTTTGCGGCCATAAAAACACAAACAGGCGCTGCCTTGCGACAGCGCCTTTAATCAAACTAATGATCAATGTGTATATTAGTTCTGAGGACCAAAGTTTGGCAGCTCTACTCTGCCAGCACCTGCATCGCCCTCAGCTGGAGGAGCTTCCTCCACCATAACACCAACATCTTGATCGATTGGGTCAGCCTTGAAGCTTACAGAACCATCAGGGTTTGCCTCGAAGTTAAAGCCACCACTACCTGCTCTACGTGTAGGGATCATGTTCTCAGAGCTACCTGGAACAACCTGTAGATTCTGATTCTTCAGAGCCTCACGAGAGATAGCGATTACTACACGTCTATTCTGTGCACGACCAGCGCGGGTGGCATTAGAGTAGAACGGTGAGTACTGGCCATATGCCTCAGCTGCTAAACGCTGTGGATCAATACCGTTAGCCTCAAGCTCCTGCAGCACGTTAATAGCACGGCGAGAAGAAAGCTCCCAGTTATTGCCGTAAATAGCGCTTGGCACGAAAGAGTTATCAGTATAACCGCGTACACGGATATAGTTGTTAACGCTCTTGAGCGTATTGGCAATAGAAGCAATCACTGGACGTGAGCGTGTCAGGATTGATGAAGAGTTAGGGGCAAACAGCATGGTTGAAGAAATGTTGATGGTAATCCAGTTTGGATCGTGCTCAACAATCACTTCATTGCTTAAGCCTTGCTCTGAAATGGTCTCAGAGATGGAACGCATCAGAGTATCGAATGGCTGACCAGATGGGTTCTCACCTTCAAACTCGCTTTCAGCAGGACCAACACCGCCTTCTGAAACCTCATCAAGCTTACCGCCTTCGGTCATACCAGAAGACTTATCAGTCTGAGAGTCTGGGGTTACATTAGTTAAGGTACCCTGAGTTGGCTCAATAACCTCGGAGGCCTCTAAGTTACCCTGAGTTACAGCCTCAGCGTTCTCATCGGAGTTAGCAGTCTGCTCCATAGCACCTGCATCTTCTAAGCTCTGCTGAGTAACACCGAAGTCCATAACACCGCCGCCACCAGGAGCCTCAGTCTGTACTTCGCCCTTTTGAGCTGCAGCAGATGCTAAAGAAGCATCAGCCATCAGATTGGCAACTGGACCTGGCAGTGCAATAACACCTGGTACTGCTGACACCATGCCCATTTCGCTGAATGATGCCATCAGACCCTTAATCATGGACTGAGCATCAACAGACTTAGCCATAGCAAACGAATACAGCACCACAAACACCGCGAACAACAGTGTCATGAAGTCAGCATAAGAAACCAGCCAACGCTCTAGGTTCTCATGGCCTGCATGTTTTTTCTTTCTTGCCATTGTTAAATCCCTTACAGATCTAGCTACTACCTAAGAGCAACTAGACCGTCAAAAGCACGTGGCTCGCAGGAAAATCCTGTGCTCTTGCTAAACCGCCGCAACGTGCGACGATGCGGCCTGTGCTTTTGTTCAATGCACTGACTACTTTCATAGTCCTTGCATGATTAAGATGAGTCATTAACTCTTAAGAACATTAGTTCAGGCACTAAGCTTAAAACTAAGATCTTTTTATAAGGCTCATCTAAATGTTTAATCAGGAGACGAGTAGAAACTAATCACCATTGAGGTTGCCAGTGTAAACACCGATACGACGCTTGAGCATCAGGGTGTTCTCAGAGCTGGCGATAGATACGAGACCTTCTAAGGTCATGTACTTATACAGGGCGATTTCAGCATTTAAGGTACGAATACGGTTAGCAGCTGGAATCAAGAATACGTTAGCACCTGCCACACCGTAAATGGTTGCAACGAATGCCACAGCAATGGAAGGACCTAACAGGTCAGGACGGTCTAACAGGGACATAGCGTGAATCAGACCCATAACCGCACCAATAATACCCATACATGGGAAGTAACCACCTAAGGACTCATAGAACTTAGCGTTTGGCTCAAGCTTCTGCTGCTCAAGCTCAATTGCGTTCTCAAGCAGAGCATAAAGAGCATCTTTATCTACACCGTCCACAATCATCTGAATGCCAGTACGGGTAAAGTCGTCATTAGCGGAAGCTACGGAGTTTTCCAAAGCCAGAGGGCCCTGCTGACGAGCAATGGTGGACATACCAGCAAGCAGTTCACCTTGGGACTGGAAGTTTAAGCGTGGAGCTGAAATGAGCCATAAGAAGTGCTTGAAAGCGCTGAGAATTTCTTTTGGAGAGAACTGCACGAAACCGGCACCAAGACCAGCACCGCACACGATCAGGAATGCAGGGACATTCAACAGCGCTGAAGGGTGAGTACCTTCAATCAGCATGGTCGCAATCATACAGCCGATTGCGATAACAAGACCAAAAACGTTCATACTTATATACACAGAACCAAGTTATAGGCCTATAGCTATATAAGCTTTCTTAAAGAGAAGCATAAAAACATGCCCCCTTGAAGAACTCTCAATAAGCTAAAGAGCACATCAGTTTCTTAAGTTTTACTTAAGCAACTTTGAACCTAGTTCCTGGTGTCTCCTTAGTCAACCTAACTAAATGACTTGAAAAAACTGGCCTAAGATCCTGCATACGATAGCAAGAGCGCTCCGTATACAGCCACTAAAGCCATGTCACTGCTGTGACTTTTGTGTCCTTAGACACGTATGCAGAGCATTCCCTCTGCAATTCTGCTCACGACAACCTTAGATCATACTTAGAGCAACTTAGGACTACTCTATAGAGTGGTTGTCATTACAAGGCATCATTTGATGCTTTGCAATTGTTTTTAACGAGACTCATGAGTTAAAGGCCATGCTTAAACTTTTTCTAAGCATCGTTAAAAACAATCGCAAGTATGCCTAATTATGCATGCTATTTAGTCGCATGCAAAAGTAAACAGTTCAAGTTTGAGTCTAAGACCACCAAGATCCTGACTACCATACTTTAGTACATAGACATAAAGTTCTCATGTACTATGAAACAAGGTTGTGATGAACACGAGATTATTGCACTGCAAATCAGCAAAGATCATGTGATTTGATGGCCTCAAGGCCCAAATACATCAGTGCTTGTGCATTTATGCTAGCTTTATGCCAATAGATGAGCCAAAAAACCGCCAGATCTCAGTATTGACGGGCTTTATCAAAATACCTAGTTACAATCAAAGCTGTAAGTATCCTAATATTTTTCATCTTTATTGGCCACAATGCACCATATTAACTCGCAAACAAGCTCAAGGACCTACGTCTCTAGCATCCTAACTCTTGCCATAGTCAAAACTACAACAACTAAAAAAACAACCACGGCCCAAGCATGTAGCTGTAGCCTTGCTGCTGCAAAGCAAAGATGATGTGGCCATGACCTTACTGCTGTAAAGTAAAGATGATGCGGCTATTAAAAGCAAAAAAGCTCCGCATCTTAATTTGGATGTGGAGCTTTTTTTATCAAGTTAAGCTTTTGATATTAGCTTACTTACGCATCTCTTGAATGATGCAGTCAGCAAACTTATCTAAAGGTAAGATCTGATCTGCTAAACCTGCATTAACAACAGCCTGTGGCATGCCGTAAACAACGCAAGTATCCTCATTCTGAGCCCAAACTACAGAGCCCTTAGAACGTAACATGCGGCAGCCTTCGCAACCATCTGAGCCCATGCCAGTTAAGATCATGGAAAGAACAGAACCGCCATAGATATTGGCAATAGAGGCAAAAGTTACGTCAACGCAAGGATGGTAAACCACACGAGGATCAGCTGGAAGCACACGGGTACGAACACGACCTGCAGCCTTCTCAAGGATCATCTGACGACCGCCTGGAGCAATATAAACATGTCCTGGCTCTAATACCATGCCATCAGCTGCCTCTAATACTTCGTTCTGGCTTAAGCCATTTAAACGCTGCGCAAAGGTAGTGGTGAATGATGCTGGCATGTGCTGCACGATAACAACAGGTACGTTCATACGTGGCAGCTTAGGAATAATGTTCTGCAGAGCAATTGGGCCGCCAGTTGATGAGCCGATCGCAATAAGATCGTGAGACTTACCAGATACTTTAAATGCAGTTGAAACGCCCTTAGCGTTACCAAAAGTAAACTGCATAGCTGCGGCAGGACGACCTTGGTTTACACTACCTAATGAGTTGTAAATCTTATCGAAGTCCTGACGTATAGTACCAGTCATTGGTGCAGTAGCGGCACCTGCTGTAGCGGCGGCGCTCTCAGTCGGACGTACAGTGCTAGTAGTACGGCTTAAAGTAGAGCTAGTAGCAGTAGTACGGCCAAGTGGACTAGTGCTTGAAGTTACAGTGGTTGTACGTGAAGTTGCTAAAGTAGAGGTACGAGCGCCAAGTGTAGAAGTAGCTGGAGTTGAAGTTGCAGCTGGGCGTGAGCTTAAAGCGCTTGGACGTGCAGGTGTTCTACGAATGTGTGAACGAGCAACAGCCTTAATTGAAGAACGTAACTCATTTAAGGCTTCCTCACGCTTGTGAGCAATATCCTCAAAGTTCTTTGGCATGAAGTCGACGGCACCGGCTTCAAGTGCCTTAAAGGTTGAGTTGGCACCTTCAAAAGTTAAGGAGGAGAACATTAAGATCGGAGTAGGACACTTGCTCATGATCTCCTGAACAGCAGTAATACCGTCCATGACAGGCATTTCCACGTCCATAGTAATCACGTCAGGCTTTAAAGACATAGTCTTTTCTACGCCTTCTTTACCATCCTTAGCCTCACCAACAACCTCCAGGCTAGGATCGCCGGAGATGATCTCAGTAAGTCTCTTTCTAAAGAAGGTAGAGTCATCTACTATGAGTACCTTAGTTGCCATAAGAACCTCTTACGTTTGTTCTTCCGTACTCGTTTGTATGGCATTGTACGGAAGCCTCTCAATCTGTTCACTCAGTCGCGTAACCTATCTATTTTCGGCTACTTGACAGTCTGACTCGTCCCAAACACTAACTTGGCAACTTGTCTTAAATATGACAAGTACTTGAATGCTTGCCTTTTCGTTACGTTGTTTGTGACTACAGCAAGATCATTACACTTGAAACAAAAGTCAAGCTAAGTATTGCTGTAAGCAATCTATTGGATAATCCTAAGTCACACCATTATTCATCTATGAGCTCTAGTGAAAATTACCAGCATAAGCTCTTAAGTTAATTATATTAATGCACCTTTAATCAAAGATCACTTGTAAAGCAGGTACATTGAGCTTTTTACTTAGGTAGACAAAATCACTTAATGACTTTTAAAGTCTAGCTTCGATTTTATCTTATACATACTGGCAAAAGCTTGGCATGCACAATGGAGTCAATGACTTTTCATTTTACGACAACAGGAGGTAAAACCCTTATGTTTACGCCGAAAATGCTGACAAATGCACACTTTACAACCAATTAATTTGAATCGCAATGCTAGTTGTAACTCAATAGCGCATCATAGCTTACAGATTAATTATGCTGTGTGCGCAAACCTCGATACCGCCATGTTACTAAAAACCTTAGTGCACACAATGTAAGGTTGATAAGTACTGCTTTAATAAAGCTACTAACATAGCAACTAGCTTAAAGCACTAAGATTAATTAAGCTCGCTTACAAGTTGCTTAAAGGCTTATTCAGGCGATCTTGTATCAGTGGAGCGGTATGTTTAGCTTGAGCCTATAAGTACAAAACGGTAGCACGATTAGGCATTTGAATCTGGCTTACTTATAAGCTTTTTCTTAGGCCTAATTAATGAGCATTTAGTTAGTGACTATAATTCTTTTATGATTGTGACTAACCAGCCAAGTAAACAATGTACCTTATTACACTTATTCGCTTACAAGGCGGCTAGATAGTGGCATTTGCATGTGTATCCTAGATACTACGAAAGCGTAGTTTATCCTCCAAAGTGTAAACAAGGCAATAGATAAGTTAACACTTATGTACTTGACTTTTTAAAGTGCATGCCACTCTCAAGACAACAAGATTCCCACTGAGAACGCAATGTAAACTTAACCACTTGCAAGGCTCTTATTTAAAAGTCGATAAATAAGCTATATGTAAGCACAGAGTTGTAAAAAATTAGGAAACTACTCTCTAAGTTTTGTTCAATCTAGCCAAAGTTTTAAACATTAAAATTAGCTCAAGTTGCAACTTTCTATCAATTCTTGTGAAAACTCAAAACTAACATAACTTTCGTAAACTGCACCAATGCGAATATAGTCTTGTATTACAGTATCTTTAGCTACTCTCATGATTAGCCTAATGAGTCATTAAGCTTAGTACTAAGATCATTCCTCAATGATGGATCTAGAGCTTGCGATGTGCAAAGAGCTTGAGTTTTTTTTGGGAGAAGAAAGAGTCTTAGAGTTGGCGGGAATAAAAATTGAGGTATATAAAAAACAAAAGAGAGGAAGTCTATGACCACCTCTCTTTTAGGCATGGCGTATTAGGCCATGCATTAATTGCAGTTAAGTCTGTTTTAAAGCACCTGTAACTAGCTGGTGATGTGCAAAGCTAGAACATAGCTTAGACAACTGAATCCATGGTATTGTACAAGTACTTTTTTTAAGCTCAGCGCAATAACTTATTAGCTACTCTATGCTTTTTGTACTGCGCTGCACTTGTTAATTGATTAGTAGCGATTGCCGCCCTTACGAGCGTAGGCACGGATTAATCCAGGAATATCGAGGATTAATGCGATACCACCATCAGAGGTGATGGTTGCACCGGACATACCTGGGGTATGACGGAGCAAGCTATCTAAAGGCTTAATCACAACTTCTTCCTGACCAACTAACTCATCAACTACAAAGCCAACGAGGTTAGATGCAGGAACTTGAACTAAGACGATGTGCGCCTTGCCCTTCAAGTATTCGTTGATAGAGCAGTTCTCGAACCACTGCTTTAAGAAGAACAGTGGAACTGCCTTATCACGAATAATGACAGTGTTCTGGCCATCAACATTACGCATAGTAGAGAGATCAATGTAGAAGATCTCAGATACTGAGGTAAGAGGCAGAGCAAAGGTACGACCTGAGATCTGAACCATCAGGGTAGGTAAAATTGCTAAGGTTAATGGAACCTTAATTTCAATAGTAGTACCTACGCCGACTTCAGATATTACGCGTACAGAGCCGTTGAGCTTGGAGATGTTGGTCTTAACAACGTCCATGCCCACACCACGACCTGAAATATCGGTAATCTCAGTATTAGTTGAGAAACCTGGAGCGAAAATCAGGTTGTAGGCTTCTTCATCAGAAATCCTAGCAGCAGCTTCCTCATCAAGCACGCCCTTGCGAATAGCAACTTGACGTAACTTGTTAGGATCCATACCTGCACCGTCGTCAATAATACGGAGCAGAATGTGATCACCTTGCTGAGCAGCAGACAGAGTAACAGTACCAGTTGCAGGCTTGCCAAAGGCAGTACGCTCAGATGGCAACTCAATACCGTGGTCGCAGCAGTTACGAACCATGTGAATCATTGGATCAGCCAATGCATCAACGAGGTTCTTATCAAGCTCGGTGTCTTCACCAGCCATCTCGAGGTTAATCTGCTTATTGAGCTTACGTGCAAGGTCACGAACTAAGCGAGGGAAGCGGCCAAATACCTTCTTGATTGGCTGCAGACGGGTCTTCATTACAGAGCCCTGTAAGTCTGCGGTTACCACATCAAGGTTAGCTATTACCTTGTTCATCTCCTGATCGGAACGATGTGCGGCAATAGAAACAAGACGGTTACGAACAAGTACGAGCTCACCTACCATGTTCATGATGTCATCGAGAACCTTGCTATCAACACGCATGGTGGTCTCAACATCAGGAGCGGCGGCAGCTTGAGTCTTTTGTACTGGTGGCTTAGCTGCAGCAATAGCAGCAGCGCCCTTAACTGGTGCCTTCTTTTGCTCAACTACCTTAGCAGCGGCTGGAGCAGGAGCAGGAGCTGCAGCAGGCTTTGCTACAGGAGCTGGGGCAGGAGCTGCCTTATCTGAGTCATGACCTGCATCGTGCAGCATCTTGTCAAACTCAGCATCAGTAGCATCAACTGACTTATTGTTTTGCTCATCGTTCTCTGCACCAGGAGCATGACCCTTACCATGAAGCTGATCAAGCAGAGCCTCGAACTCATCTTCAGTGATGTCATCAACACTGCGATTTTCATCAGCAGGTGCTGGCTCTGGCTGTGGCTCTGGCTCAGGTTCTGGCTCTGGCTCAGGTTCTGGAGCTGCCGCAGCAGCAGCATCACCACCTACGCTCTTACCATCAGCAATATCATGCAGACGGGTAATGAGCTCAGCAGGAACTGGATCTAAAGGCTCTCGATTCTGAACTGCAGTGAACAGACGAGTAATCTCGTCATAAGCCTGTAAAACCGCATCCATGGAGGCTGCATTTAAGGTGATCTTACCGTTACGCAGCATGTCGAATACGTTCTCAGCTGCGTGACAGATATCAACGAGTTCGTTTAATCCAAGGAAGCCTGCACCGCCTTTCACGGTATGGAAGCCGCGGAAGATGGAGTTCAGCAAATCCTTGTCGTCAGGGGCTTTCTCAATTTGGACCAGCTGTTCATCGAGTTGCTCGATAATTTCGCCAGCCTCAACCAAGAAGTCCTGCAAAATCTCCTCATCCATGTCGCACTCCTAAAAGCCGAGACTTGCAAGTAAGTCATCCACTTCGTCTTGTGAAGCGGCGGCTGTGTTGTCTTCGATTTGGCTATCTAGAGCAGGGCCCTGAGCCTCAATTGCTTTCTGCTTGATGCGTTCCTGATCGGCCTCAGGAGTGTACTGACCGAAGAAACGTAAGAACTCAACGAGCTTACCCTCAACCTCAGTAACAAGTCCAATAACACGTTGGATCATCTGACCTGTTAAGTCTTGGAAATCCTGAGCCATCAGAATTTCGTTTAACTGATTAGAAAGATCTGAGGCATCTTCAGCTGTCTTCTTGAGCAGATCGTCAATTCGATGACATAAGAAAACGAATTCAAAACGATCGATACGACCGTTCATAAGATGCTTCCAAATAGGCATCAAGTCATCAATAGAGGACTTTAATGCATATGAAATTGGAGTACATCTATCAACTGCATCAAGAGTACGTGTAGCAGCCTTATCAGTTACAGAAATAATGTAACGTAAACGTTCAGATGCATTTGGGATCTCCTCATCGGTGATCTCACGTAATCTTGGGTCGTAGGCAAACTTCTGAACTGCAGTATGCAGATCACGGGTTAAATAACCCACTTGCTGATAGAAGCTCTCCTCATGTTGCTGAGTAATAGCAATCAGCTTACGATCAGCTTCTTTTTGCATTCCTGCCTCGAGCAGCATGACAAGCTCACGAGCGTCCTCTAAGGTGAGGATTGGCTTATCATTGTCGATCACAGGTGCTACATTCTCTATTTCGGACATGAGCCGCTCCACCTATTGTTGTTATTCACCACCACCATCGATACGCTCGAAGATCTTGTCGAGCTTACCTTTGAGGATGTCAGCGGTAAAAGGCTTAACGACATAGCCGTTAACGCCAGCCTGTGCTGCTGTAACAATCTGCTCACGCTTAGCTTCAGCGGTAACCATAAGCACAGGAATTGACTTTAGCTTTGGATTGGAGCGAATAGCCTTGAGAAGGTCAATGCCCTGCATAATAGGCATATTCCAGTCGGTGATTACGAATTCAAAATCGCCGCTCTCGAGCATTGGAAGAGCTGTTGCACCATCATCGGCTTCAAAAGTGTTGTTGTAGCCAAGATCGCGCAGCAGATTCTTAATAATGCGTCGCATTGTAGAAAAGTCATCAACGATCAAAATCTTGATATTTTTATCCAAGATCTTCTCCTTAACTGCAAAAAGTCTCAGGCAATGAAAATATGAAAAGAAAAATAAAGCCTGATTTGACTAGGTGGAACATACCACCAGGCCACTTAGTGTGACACTTCATCTGCTTAGAATGTAGCCTAAGCCACATACTACAGATCGTATGTATTTTGACAACCATTGCAAAAGGAGTGCTAGCTATCTTTGTATGTAAGACTCATAGCAAAGCTAGATCTAATCATCACCCTTACATCTGATTGAAAGATTGCTGCATGTTCTTAAGAGTGCCTACATTGCAAGACGAAGTTGCCTTTGCTTGCACACTCATAAGAACTAGCTAATGTTTAACTAGCCTACATCAATCAAGTGGCGGATTATATACACCGCACTCAAAATACAGTGAACTACTAAGCCCAAAGTAGTGACTTAGCTTAGTCACAAAGCTAAACGCATTGTAACAGGAATATTCACCTTCCCTTTTACGTAACAAGCTAAAAGCTTATTACAAGAAATCTGTCTTACCTTTAAAGCTTAATTAAGCTTATACGTAAGTTAGTTTATCAAACAGCTTACTTACACAGTAGCTTTTGATATTGGCACTAATCATTTTGCCTCAAGCTATAGCTCAGATTAAACGCTTTGATATCCGAGCATAGATTATAGCCTTTTTTGAATGCAAAAGGACTCATGCAAGCAATCGCCTGTGAGTCAAATATGCCTCAGTGATTATACGCGTGCCTGATAAGAACTAAGTAGTTGCTCGTCACAAAGTACAAACAACTTCCCGGCTTTCTCGCACATACAAACAATATTAACGCCAAATGGCATTGCCTGCAAATAACCAAGCAGCTGTTTTGCCCATAGATAGCACATTTTTGATAGTTTCTTTTACACAATCAAAAACCTAGATGCCATGGACAAACTTCAATTATTGAACATCGATTGGCAAATATATGTGATTGTACGCTGTAGCTAGTTCCATGCCCAAGTAAAACTTTACACTGCAAACTTAACAATGCAGTTGTATGACGAGCTATACGGATACTGAGCAAAAAACTTGATTATTGCACTGACATCGCGCACAGATGACAAGCTTGTATTTTCTCTTCCTGAACGTTACTTGCTGCTCTTTAATAAAGTCGTAAGAATGACGATCAGATTATTAATGCTAGCAAACGTTGTAATTTGAGTGTGTTATACCACAACCAATGAACAATAACTCATATCTATGCCACACAAAGCGCATAAGGTTAAAGCAAGATCAAAGCATTGTGTGCAAGATCATAGTTATTTTATAGCTTAAACTACGCTATATTGCACTTAGTGCATATCACTTTATCCACAAAAGTATCTTTTGCAGCATGTGCACAGATATGAAAAGATCATATTAAAAGATCACGGCTTCAAAAATACTACACTAACTCCTTAAGATCACCACATGATAGATATTAGTTGTATCTACCATTTCGTAATATAAGCATGTTCATGCAAAGCTTACAAAGCGATTATAGTCAACAATCAAGCCTAAATTAGAAGCACAAAGATCACTCCTTATTTAGCCTATCTGACCTCAATATCATAGATCAAAGATCAAAGATCATAAGATCTTAGCTCGCCATAGACCTTGTAGTTTGTATCTTGCAATACGCACTTACTATTGTTGTAGCAAAGCTGCTGCTTGTTAGAAGCTGTAGCCTCTTTTGATTAAGCTGCAGTTGCTGCTTAACTAGGCGTAGAGCAACTACAAATAATCAGATAAGTTTGGAGCTATCCTAGCTATCCTTGTTGCTACGCTCGCGCTCCATAGCAAGGAACTCCTCTAATGAGAGCACAATCGGCTGAGCACGAGGACGTCCACGTTTAGGTGATGTACCATCGTTTCTAGTATCACTTGATGCTTTTGCACTTACCTTGCTTGTAGATGATCTTCTAGTACGTGTGGTTCTAGTTGTCTGTCGCTTCTTTAAGCCAACCAAATCAAGATCGCCATTTGTAGCATCTTCGCTCTCATAGCTTGGGCTGCTATACAAATCATCAGCGCTACTTGAATTTAAGGTCTGAGCATACATAGCCTCATCAGCAAGCTCGTTAAGATACTCTTGCGCTGGTCCTTGTTGATAGTTTGGAGCGCAAGCTGCATGAGAAGCTGAGTCAGGCTCTGTAAGATTTGAAACTGCAACAAATTGAGCCACTGCCTTCTTTTGCATGGCAATGAGCTGATTTTCTTTACGTTGCATTTCACTGGCGCGTTGATGCTTGCGAGCCTCAACTACTTCAATAGTCTTAAAGATAAGCTCAGCAAATTCCTTTTGCGCCATGAACTTCTGTCGCTTAGCCTTAGCTAGCTGCACAATCGTAGCAGTACGCATGATGATATCGTTGAACTCTGCCTGAGCCTGCTCTTTAGAGAGCGTTACATCACGCTTCGGAGCCTCAACTTGTGGTAGATCAGCAGAGAAGTCGCTAATAAAAGCTGGCTCGGTCTGATCGCACATAGCATCAATTTCTTCAAGTAAGTGTTCCGGTATGTCAGATGGAATACTACTAAAATTCGGCTTTTTAGCTACAGCAGCTTGATCCTTGCTTTCTTGATTATTGCTATCTTGATTATTGCTATCTTGATCATTTGCCTTGAAGGCTTTATTCGCGCTTTCATCTAGAAGGTTAAGATCAATTAACTCCTGAATATTCTCAGACTGCTGCTTTTCAAAAACCATCTGACCAAATGCAGCTTTAATCGGATCATACTGCGGTGAGGACGGATCAAGCTCAGGAGCTAGTAAGCGATTACGCTTATCAGCATTAGCTGCACTTGAATCGCCTGATGATTTTTTACCGTCAGCAGCCTTAGTTGTCTGTGCTTCAATATCCGCAGCATAATTTTCAGCAAAAGGATTTGGCATATCAGAAAGACCAACATCAGGCAGAGCAATGTCTGACATGCTGATCTTTACTTCGCGCTTAGACTTAACCTTAGAACGTGATGGTACTGTAATTGACGGAAGAGCAATGCCGTTAATTGATTCGCTATCACTCTTAGATGCACTGCTTGAATCTTTGTCCTCAGAGCTATTAGCCTCTACTGCACCAACGAGATCATCTTGAGAGATGTCAAACTCTTCATCAAGCTGCTCCTTTCGAGCTAACTTAGACTGCTTGAGAGCATGTCTCTTACTATCGGCAATCATAGTAGGAGTATCTTCAAGCTCAGGCTTATCATTGGCAAAAGGTCTATTAGCATCACGTTTCTTTAATCGCGCAGTTGGCGCAATAAGAGCTTCTTGACGCTTACGTTTTACCTGGGCAATAGTATAGGCAAGACGCTCTTGTTCTATGCGTCTTTCTTCTTCACGCTCAGCTACAATTCTTCTACCATGCTCGGTCTTAACATCAATTTCGCCGTCCTCATCAAAGAGCAAGGAAGGCTTCTTTGCTGTCTTTTTAGGAATTGGACGAGCACCTTCAGACATAATGCGATCGATCTTACGCATCTTGTCAGAATCAGCGTCATCCTTAGCATCAACATTGAGTTGATTGTCTGAGCCATAGGCAAATGCAAAGTCATCTGCATAAAGATCTTCAATACTAGATCTACGGAATTTTTTAGGTTTTTCTTCGGCAACTTTGAAGCCGTCGATTACCATTACTTCATCGCTAGGAGCTTGTCCTTCACGGTTCTTGCCCCATAAGTAAAGATCTTTACGAATATGCTTAAAGCCATTAGCCATTAATTGACAGATACGAGAGCTAGACACGCCAAGGATCGCAGATATTTCCTTAACGTTCATATGCTTTTCGTAGTATAGGCCAATGACATAACGCTCTTTATCAGGAAGATTCTTAAGAGCCTTAACTAAATCCTGATTGAACTGTTCAGCAATGATGCCATCGTAGAGGGTGTCATCATGGAATGGAATGTTCTCACTTTGAGATAGTTCGTAAAGAAAGTCTTCAGTACAGCCTGTATCTTCCACAGCCATAACTTGAGACTGATTCGTGTCCACCATGATTAGATGCAGATCGTTAATATCTACGCCTACATCTTTAGCAATTTCATAATCAGATGGTTCACGACCAAGAATCTGACTTAAACGCTCACGAGCCTCGGTAATAATACGAGCATTAACATGAACAGTACGTGGGGCCCAATCACTACGTCGCAAGCCATCAATGATACTGCCACGAATACGCAATGCAGCATAGCTTTTAAATGACGCGCCTTTGCCGTCAACAAAGTTATTCACAGCATCGATTAGACCAAGCATGCCATTTTGAATAAGATCATTGAGATCTATATTCGCAGGCAGACGTCCTTTGATGAATAAGGCAATGCGCTTAACCAGAGGAGCGTACTCAAGCACCATTTGTTGGCGCTCGGACATACTCTTGTTGGAGTAAGCCTTAATTGCTGAATCATTTGGATCTCTTGGTGCCATGATATGCTCTGCTTCCCAATTCGTTCACTGTATCTGCTCTACAGCCACTACATCGTCATAAATAAGACTAATAAGACCATCCTAGATTGACCTTGCCTAAGCTTATAGCATGGGCATTATCCTTAAAGTGGTTCTACCTTTTCCTAAATTAGGAGCGTGTTAGTAGCTTTGCAGATAGTTTAAGACTGTAGCAATAGACACACTAAGCCTTAACTTTGCCTAGAGTCAAGTATGCAATCTTGCTTAATCAATACAGTCTATTGCAGTCTAATGATAGCCTCGATTTTAAGTACTTAATTAGTGCAGCAACCATTGCTCTGTATGAGAACTACAAAAATTAATGGGCGTACACACTAAACACAAACCTAAACAAAGACATTTGAGTCTGAAACTTATTAATAATGCCTAATCTTCATACAACAAACAAAGATTGATGATGTGTGTAGTCAAGCTATCTTGTTCGATTCTATTAGAAATTACGCGCAACGTCCATGATATAAGCAAGTTTGCGAGAACTTAAACCAATATTTGACTTAACTTTCTCAGTTCTGTACCGAATAAAAAAACACCTAAACTCCTTAGATAAGCCAAATATCAGCACTAAACTACTTAGAAAGGATTTTTTTTGCTATTGCATGATTTTGCAAATTAAACGAGCGATAGTGCCTTTGAACGAAAATCACCTTTACCTCTGTAAGTGATTGTTCTTCTCGAGGCATAAAAAAACCCGCATAAAGCGGGCTTTTTAGAAAATTACTAGAGTTTTTACAGACCTTGAGCTTTAGCCTCGGCTTTAGCTGCTGCTAAACGCTTTTCAAGATCAGCTGGTGATCCCTTACCATCAGGAGAACTCATGCCTAAAAGACTGCCAATTGGCATAGGAGGCTCATCATTACCAGCCTTGATAGTAGCGCCAGTATTCTGGTTAGCGCCATCATCTGGACGCTTGATAAGGTTTTCTACGAAGAACTCTAAGTAACCACCTGGAATATCTGGAATTGGCCAGTTAAGCACGCGACGAGCTAAGCTCTTAAAAGCACGTGCAGCAGGTGCTTGAGGGAATGCATCAACTACGCAGGTACGCTGACGAATAGCTTTGCGCATGTTGATATCAATTGGAATACAGCCGCACAGTTCTAAAGCTACATCTAAGAACTTGTCAGTTAAGGTAACAAGCTTCTTGAACATAAACTTGCCTTCTTCAAGTGAGTGCACCTGATTGGCAATAATGCGGAACTTAGAAACGTCGTAATCGTTTGACAGTACCTTCATCTGGGCATAAGCGTCAGCAACAGAAGTAGACTCGTTGCAAACCACCATGATGACGTCTTGCGCAGCACGGCAAAATGACAGAACCATGTCAGAAATACCAGCTGCAGTATCAACGATTAAGAAATCTACTGGCTCTTCTAAAGAGGAGAAAGCACGGATCAGACCTGCATGCTGATCAACACTTAACTCTGCCATCTCCTTGAGACCTGATGAAGCTGGGACAATGCGTAATCCCTGAGGGCCATCTTGAATAATCTCTTGAAGTGAGCACTCGCCACGTAATACGTGAGCTAAGTTCTTGTGAACCTTTAAGCCCAGCATAACGTCGATATTAGCAAGACCCAAGTCAGCGTCAAATAGCATGACGTGCTTGCCCATTTGACACAGAGCTACTGCTAGATTTAAGGAGACAGATGATTTACCTACACCACCTTTACCACCAGTAACGGTGATGACTTTAACTCTTCTCCATTTGTATTTCTGTACCATACAAACGACACCCTAAATAGTAATCTCTTTGTCAAACAAACGAAGCTTAAACACTTGAACAACACAAAGAGTGTAAAAGTTTCGTAAAACAAAACACTTTAGGTAACAGATAGCTTTTTGACTACCTTAGATGCTAGCTGATTGAATTAGCTAGACACTACCACGATGTTACAACTAAGGAGCACATATTCAATAGTATGTGTACCATAGTGCTTTGCTAACGTATACCTACGAAACAAAGGCTTTATGCATCAAGCTTTCAACTAGAGATACAAACAAGAACTGAAACGCATTGTGCTCTTGTTATTAACTAAAAAGATCTCATTGAGACCAACTCTAGATGCAAGCTTACTTGATCTAAGAAAATATGTATCTATATATTACATTAAATCGTTATGCAGACTAATTTATTAAGAGCAATGTTAGCAAAAAATGTTGTAACTAGAAAATATTCTTAATAATGATTATTGTCATGCAATCTAGATCACAATCAATGGATCTAATGTAACTTAAATGACACTCATCTGACTTAGACAAGTTACTGCGCCTATGCAATGCAAAAATCAGCCCTACTTTGCAAAAACGCACTAAAAAGTTATTAAGCCGTACTTACAAATGGCTAGTGTATCGTATTTAGCTTGCAAATTATACTAAAGTTCATACACATCTCAACTTACATAATTGACTAAGTATATCAACAAAGTATCTAATGCCTGCTCTAAGAGCAGTTCTTATGGGCTGCCATGTATAAAAGATTGACACTAGCATTCAGGTAAACACTATACTCGAGCCCCATTAGCTGAACCTTAGCACCACCATTTTCTATCACATCATCTTGTTGGTTTTGGCAACATATATGGTATTAATAACAAGGCAGTATTGGCCCAAGCGGCATACATGTTCTCACTGCATTGCACAATCACCAACCAAAAGACCTCTTAGCAGTCTAAATGCATGGCTACAATTGCTCATCATCGATTAGCCAAAGCACTAAGTTTAAGTAGTCATTTAGCAAGGATTATGATCAATCTAAGACAATATGAAGCATTATCTTCAATGAGGTATAGATTGTCCTTAGATTAGAGTGGCTAGATTAGGCAGATGTAGAGCAAATCAGTTTTGGTACGACTTAGTAGGACGGGATCAGATCGGTTTTGGCGCGATTTAGTAGGACTGGCGCAGATCGAATCTGTTTGGGCAGGATTAGAATGATTGCGCATCCTTGAAATGACAACGCCTCAAAGAGCTATGAGATCGCAGCACTTAAGATGCATGGCGATGCAATTGAGCTTTTTGAGGCGCGATAAAAGTATTGTCTCTTAGACCTTGCTAAGCATGCTGCGAGCAGTATCATCCTCTACAGCAGACAGAGCACGTCTTGCTAAGGCATTTGGATTTGGAATATCTAAATCCTCAGGCACACGCTGACCATCAGTAATGTAGGAGATCGGCAGCTTCATCTCAATACATAAAGATAAAGCATCACCTACGTTCTGGCACTCGTCGATCTTAGTTAAGATGAGACCAACTAAACCGATAGAAGCAAAGTGATCATAAGCATGCTGCAATACCTTGCGCTGAGTGGTGCAAGGCAGCACTAAATAGTGCTTGAGCTGCAGGCTAGATTGCATCTTAAGCTGAGAGAGCTGAGCATTAAAACGCTCATCCTTAAATCCTACACCAGCAGTATCCACTAAGATGAGGCTCTTATCTGACAGGGTGTATAAAAGCTGAGGTAACTCAGCAATGTTCTTCACTGCAAAGGTGGAGCATCCCATGATACGACCATAGGTCTTGATCTGCTCAACAGCACCAATACGATAGTGATCAGCTGTAACGATCGCCACACGCTGAGGTCCATAACGCATCACAAAGCGGGCAGCTAGCTTAGCTAGAGTAGTCGTCTTTCCGACACCAGCTGGGCCGATTAAGGTAACGATACCACCCTTAGATACGATCTCATCCTCACCAGTGATGATGGAGCGCTCTAAAATACTTAAAAGTTCACGCCATGCGCCGTTGAAAGTAATCTCAGCTGGCAGCTGATTTACAAGGTGATCTGAAACCTTATCTGAGAAGCCTACGCTGCACAGAAGCTTAAAGATCATAGCCTTTACAGGCTCGTTACGTGAACGGTTATCTTGCATCAGACCTGCAAGTTCAAATTGTAAAAGCTTACGGATGTTTTCAACCTCAGCACGCATCTTCTCTAAATCTTTACGTACTGCAGCATCAGTAACTGTAGACTGGCGGTAAGTATCGATACCAGCCTTGCTCTCATAAGCTTCTTTTTCTTGCTTGGTCTTAGATTTTACAAAGAAATTCTTAAACTCTCGCTGCTGCGCTAAAGGCAGAGGTGGAGTCTTAAAGAGATCAGCATCCTCGTCGAGTGACGGGTCAATGCGTGAAGGACCAGCCTTCTTGTTCTCAATAGCCATATCGTCGTCATCTCCAGGTACAGGGTTGATAATGCGGGAAACACCAGTTCCCTTTAAAGAGTCAGACTGAGGTCTGCGTGATTGGAGGTAGTCATAATCTCTCTCACGAGTTTGTCCACTCTTTGCTGCAATATCATTAAGCAGTTGATCACCCTGCTCTTTGGACATGGCCTTCTGGCGTTCTAAAATCTCGATCAGACTTTGAGCATAAGCCTGACTCTTGCCACCAATTAGACGGCGATCAGGCTGCGCTTTAGGCTCACGTGAGCTCAGCTGCACCTGATCTTCACCTAAGTCACGTCCAGCAGCTGCATTAATAGCACCACCTGCATTAGTTGGTGCAGGGCGCGGACTTGGAGGTGTACTTGGCTTGTTAACTGGCAGACTCTCTACGCCCGCCACAATTTCAACGCCAGCAGCCACGCGCTTATTGGACATGATGATTGCATCATCTCCGAGCTCATCCTTGACTAAGGTAAGAGCCTCTTTCATGTCCTTAGCTACAAAACGTTTTAGTTTCATCAAAACCACCTATGGTCGCTACAGCTTGCCGGATTCGAGACTTTGGCATGAACCATCTAGCTTGCATCAGACCTAACAAACAATGTTTAGGTTAAGCAACAAAAAAAGCTTGCCACCAACACATAGCACTACTCATAGCTTAATGACTCATGAACAGTCTAAGTTCATGTTTATATCATTGAGCTTAAAGCAGCCATGCTTGAAGGGGCTATACAAACTAGGTCGAAAAACCACATTAAAGTTGCAGACAGTTGCAGTGATGCGTCAAAAACTCATGCAATCATCAAGACAAAACATCTAGATAGCGGCACGGTGACAATAACTGATTTTATTACTCTGAGCATAGCCTGAACTTAGGCTTAGCTTCGTATGCATCCACACTAGATAGAAGTCTCTGCACTTTAAAGATAAAGTGCTTTTAACAGTCTTAGCGTTGTACGTAAATCAGAATTGCCTGGTTAAATGACGAATAATCACTGTTGAACAGGGGCAAAAGCAAGCAAAATTAATGCCCTTGGATGTTTGCCGCGCCTATTTAAAACAACAGGTGCGCAACCATTTAACTACTGAACAACTTCTTGCGAAAACGACAAGTTTTCAGCTAAAGCAATAAGCTAATTTTAGCTATGCAATCAGCTGATAGTCTTTGGCTAATTTCTCATAGTTCGGATATTGTATGAAAAAACTACCCCCATTACCACGCATCTAACGCACATCTTCGCAATTTGGGGCGCACTTATGACTAATTCTACCCAGCATACTTAACATTATGGCTAAAAGTGAATGCAAAATCGCAATTAAACCCTAGTTACAACACGGTTTGTGAGCATTTTAATGGATGGCTTATTCATCATCACTGAACCACCGCATAAGCCCATTAGCATACAACCTTTTAATTTTTGACAAACAAATATAGATATTTCGTAGGGCATCCAATTAAATTTACTCAAAACCTAGCGTTAAAGCTGTATGACATCTTTGAGCAAAGCTAACGAATATGTATGTATGTTTGATTGATTGATTGATTGATTGATTGTGTAACTCTTACAAATTCAGTTTTTGCTAAGACACATAACAAAAAACCCCGCTAGTGCGAGGTCTTTTGCTTTTAGATATTTATACCTTTAGTTAACCGCGTAACTGAGGCTGTGCGTTGTTGTTACCAACTACTGACACAATCTTAATCTGCTTGTCATCAGGAATCTCTTGGTAAGAGAGTACACGCAGACCAGGAATAGTGTTCTTAACAAAGCGTGACAGAGTTGAACGCAAGATACCTGAAGTAAGCAGAATTGCAGGTTCACCAGCCATTTCTTGGTTGGCAGTTGCCTCGTACAGAGACTTCTGCATTCTGTCTGCAAGACCAGGCTCAATACCAACGCCTTCGGCACCACCAGTCTCAAGAGACTTATGTAATACCTTCTCAAGATCAGGAGATAAGGTGATTACAGGGATGATGAGATCGCCACCAACAATATCCTGAATAATCAGACGGCGCAGACCGATACGGCATGCAGCGGTAAGAACTTCTGGATCCTGACTCTTTGGAGCGTATTCGACTAAAGTCTCTAAGATGGTACGCATATCGCGAACTGGAACACCCTCATGCAGCAAGTTCTGCAGGAGCTTGGTAAGCAGACCAAGGTTGACGATGTTTGGTACCAGACCACCAACGAGCTTTGGCTGAGTCTTGGAAACAATATCCAGAATGTTCTGAACCTCTTCCTGACCGATTAAGGAAGCGCAGTTATTAGCTAAGATCTGAGATAAGTGAGTTGCAACTACGGTTGAGCAGTCAACCACAGTATAGCCAAGACCTAAAGCACGATCGTTATCCTGCTTGGTAATCCATACAGCCTCAAGACCGAAAGCCGGATCCTTAGTAGCAATACCAGGAACACGACCGAATACCTGACCTGGGTTAATCGCCATATCACGATCAGGCTGAATCTCAGCCTCACCGAAAGTAACACCCATGAGAGTAATACGGTAGCTGTTTGGACCTAAGTCGAGGTTATCACGAATATGTACAGGAGGGATAAGGAAGCCCAAGTCCTGAGATAACTTCTTACGTACACCCTTAACACGGTTGAGAAGCTCACCACCTTGAGCCTTATCCACCATAGGAATAAGACGATAGCCCACTTCAAGACCGATGATATCAACTTCAGATACGTCGTCCCAAGAAAGTTCACGCTGATCTGGAGCTGGCTCATCAGGCACTGGAGGTGGAGCCATAGCAGCTTCCATATCCAGACGCTGCTTACGCTTGATAAGGAAGCCAATAAGCATGGAGATTAAGGCTAAGCTTAAGAAAGCGATATGTGGCATGCCAGGAACAATACCCATAACAAAGAGTACGCCAGCAACAATGAACATGGTCTTAGGGTGGCTAAAGAGTTCTGATACCACCTGCTGACCCATTTCACTTTCTGAACCAGTCTGACGAGTAACAATAATCGCAGCTGCTACAGAGAGTAAGAGGGAAGGAATCTGAGCAACCAGACCGTCACCAATGGACAGTAAGGTATAAATACGGGCTGACTCACCAAAGCTTAAGTCGTGGAAAGCAGTACCAATGATGATACCGCCAATGACGTTGATGAACAGGATCAGAATACCTGCAATCGCGTCACCTTTAACGAACTTGGACGCACCGTCCATGGAACCGTAGAAGTCAGCTTCACGAGCAATTTCACTACGACGCTCACGGGCCTGCTCTTGATTGATGAGGCCTGCGTTAAGGTCGGCGTCAATAGCCATCTGCTTACCAGGCATAGCATCCAAGGTGAAACGTGCAGACACTTCAGAAATACGTCCAGCACCCTTGGTAACTACAACGAAGTTAATAATAACTAAGATGGCGAATACGATTAAACCAACAGTGTACGAACCACCCATTACCACGTGACCGAAGGCCTCAATCACTTTACCGGCAGCGGCGGTACCATCCTGACCATTAATCAGAATTACACGGGTAGATGCAACGTTCAATGCCAAACGTAAGATCGTAGTAAGCAGCAGAACAGACGGGAATGAGCCGAAATCTAGAGGACGCTTGGAGTAGATAGCAACTAAGAGCACCACCATTGACAGGGCAATGTTGAATGAGAACAACATATCCAGAAGCAATGGAGGAATTGGCAAGGTGACCATTGCTAAACATGCAAGCACAAGCAATGGAGTACCAAGCTTAATCACGCGCAGCTTATTAACGGCAGCGCCACCATAAGCGAGACCGGCTGCAACCTTAGGGTTAGCCTGGGCCTTACTTAGAGCACCGTTAATAGGGGTGCTTATCTTAGTACCGAGGTTAGATAAGAAACTCACTGTCAAAAGTCCGTCTGTAATCAAAAAACCATGATTTAATGGCTCTATGCAAGGATTTTGCCACGCATACGATGCCTCATATAGCTGATAAATATCGCATTGAAAATGCAGCTAGAGATATGTGGCTCTATCCAAGATAGAAAAAAAAAGCATCTTGAGCAGGTCAAAACAATATCCTTATCAAGAGAGCTTTTCTTGGTATGGTCATACGCTCAAACAGTGCTAAGACAATAACTTGAAGCACTTTTGAGCATGCAGCAAACAATTTACGGCGGTCATTATAACCGCATAACCTGACTAAACAAAGAAACTAAGCGACATTGCATTACTTGGGTGAAACTATGTGAATAGTGCCACACCAAAACTGCATTGCCCACATAATTTAGCACTTTTTCTCTTACATGCGTGAAACAAAAGCATGTACAAAAGGCACTATCCAAACTCAAGCCACACCCATCAAGCACTGACATTGGGGAGTTGTGTCTATAATTTAAGAATGGCATATAAAAGACAATTATCTTTTTATAGACCCAGCTGCTCAGTGCTATTAAGCTCTTAAAAAGCAGGCTTGAGCGCAGAACG
>NZ_CABTML010000099.1:0-4720 GCF_902485895.1 uncultured Anaerobiospirillum sp.
ACTTGGGCGGAAAAACTATCGAGGTCGAAGGCAATGTTAACACGGGTATTTACAGTGCTGATATAGATATATTCTAGGGGTACAATAAGCCACTCTCAATTTAATACAGTGGCAAGAATCGGAACAGTACCTCCTGACATCACTGCAGACCAATCAGGGCATGCCTGAGCTCTGACTTGCTTAGTATTCGTGCTAGAGAAGGTGCGGCCGTGATTTTAACTTTGCTAAGCGCTAAGAGCTCACAGCGTATCTAAAGTGAGCTTACTTAGCTGTTAATCACAGCTACAGCCTTAATAACCACCTCTACCCATAGCCTCAGCAATACTGTAGATGAGGCCTTAAAAGCAACTAAGGATATACCTATGTTTGAAAAGTTCTTTGAACATTATGAAAGCGAGGAACATGAGGTCATTGTAATTATAGGTAATTCTGGAGGATACCCTACAAAGAACGCGGACACTAATATCTACGAAATCTCCATCCAAACAATGGCTATGTTGTTTTGTGATAGTGGTGAGTTAGTAACCAAGAAAATGTGGTTAGACATGCCTGTAGCTGAGGAAGATTGCAATAACGACGCGTTAATCGAACGCTTTGAGCCAGAAAAATTATTTAGGCTCAAGGTACGCAAGATGAAAAAGGAGTGTCAAGATCTAAGCTCTACCCCCGAATGGTGTATTTCTCAAGTGATCAATGAGAATGAAGAGTGCCCTTTGTTATCTAATTTGCTCGATGAGTACTATAAGGATGATGTTATTGACGATGAGGTGCTAGGCGAACTAAAGTTCAACCGGTTTGGTGGCGTATTAGCGAGCGACCTTAACTGGTGCAACATGCTTATTGATTTCTCGCTACGTGTGGATGCATTAGATAGAAAGTCCTGGCCACAAGCTATCAGCCTTGCCAAAACCATGGTTGCTGATTGTAAATCATGGGATAAGAAGATGCGCAAGTATGCAGCATCTATGTTTACCGAGGATGGAAACAAATTTTTAGAAGATATGTTTCACTATGAATATGGTGATGAGTATGATGAATACGGAAACCATGTATCAGGCGAAACACCTCAAAGAGTAACCGAAAGACAATTTGCCTCTGCACTTTATATTTGTCTTCTAGAAATAAATGCAGACGGTTACTTCTATGCAATATTAAAAAGTCGCAAGTACTTGGGCGGAAAAACTATCGAGGTCGAAGGCAATGTTAACACGGGTATTTACAGTGCTGATATAGATATATTCTAGGGATACAATCAACGTCCTCTCAGTTTAATATATTGGCAAGAACAATACCTCCTGACATCACATAAGACCAATCAGGGCATGCCTTAGCCGTGACTAGCTTAGTATTCGTGCTATACAATGAGTGTCAGTGATGTTAACTTCACTAAACATAAAAAGCTCACGCTCTTAGCTAAGGTGAGCATACTAAGCTGTCCATCACCACCACAGCCTAAAAGCAATCATTTCACAAAGCCCACAAAACGCAGCAACAATGCCGCTTTAAAAGGATATACCTATGTTTGAAGAGTTCTTTAAGCAGTATGAAAGCGAGGAACATGAGGTCATTGTACTTATAGATGAGTGTATAAGTACCCCTAAAATGGTAGCAGACAATATCTGCATCAGCCACTTCAGGTCTTTAGCTGCAGTGTTTTGTGATAGCGGTGACTTAGTTACCGAGCAGATGTGCTTAGACTTGCCTTTATCTGAGGAAGATTGCAAGAACGACACGCAATGCCAGCGCTTTGTGCCAGGGCAAATATGCAAGCTAAAGATACGCAAGATGAAAAAGGAGTTTCAAAATACACTCCCTTTCCTCCCATGGTGTATTTCTCAAATAATCAATGAGCATGAAGAATGCCCTGTGCTATCTAATTTGCTTGAAGAGTCCCTTGAGGATGTTGTGATTAACGATGAGATGCTTGGAGAGCTGGAGTACGACAAGTATGCTGAGGAATTTACAGGCGGTATACCCTGGTGCGACGATATCATTAATTTTGCGATGCAAGTGAATGTATTAGATAAGGAGTCCTGGGCTCAAGCCATAAGTGTGGCTAAAACCATGGTTAGCGACTGTGAATCATGGGACAAGAACATACGCAAGTATGCAGCAAACTTATTTACTGAGCATGCTAACGACTTTTTGCTAGACGTATTTCATCATTATTATGGGGACTCGTATGATGCAAACGGAAATCATGAAACAGGCAATAAACCTAAAAAACTAACTAAGAGACAATTTGCCTCTGCTCTAGATTTTTATTATTTGAACATAGATGCACAAGGCAACTTCTACGTATCCTTTAGATGTCTCAAGTACTTAGGCCGAGAAACTATCGCGGTTGAAGGCAATGTACATAAGGGCATAGAGACCGCTTACATAGAGTAAATGAAGAACTACCATAAGCGCACACTCAAAGTAATGCACTGCAAACTACAGTGCACCTTAGCCATGATTCGCTAAGTTATTTATGCAAAGAAGAGTGGCGGTGATCTTATATTGCTTGACCGAAGAGAGCTCACAGAACCCTCTATAATTAGCTAAACACATAGGACAACTTGCTAAGCGCAACAATGCCTTAAATTGGCCAATCTGAGCTAGGCGCAGTGACGCGTATCTAAGGCCTTATGAAGGATATATTTATGTTTGAAGATTTCTACAAAAAGTATGAAAGTGAAGAGCGCGAGATTATTGCTCTAATCAACGAAGCTGACAGAACGTACGATTATGATGACGGTTTAAACATCTGTTACATCTGGACAATGGGTGCGGTTTTTTGTGACAGCGGTGAGTTAGTTATTGAGAAAATGCGCATCGATTTGCCACTGACTGAAGCTGATTACAATAACGAAGCTATCTTCAATCGTCTTAAGCATGGGCAAATCTGCAAGCTCAAAATACGCCAAATGAAAGCCGAGCATCAAAAACGCCTCCCTTTTCTACCATGGTGTCTTGTTGATGTAGTAAAGGATCATGATGAGCATCCTCAGTTATCTGCACTTCTTGAAGAGTACTCACAAGATGTCGTTATTCACGATGATGTACTAGGCACACTTGTGCTTAACAAGCGATCTCATATGTTTGAGCTTGAAGAGATAAAATGGTGCAAGGAGACTATTAGGCTGATCTTGCACGCTGATCCATATGACAAGACGACATGGGCTAAGGTAATTGATTTTGCCAGAACCATGGTTATAAATAAAGAATCATGGGACAAGCAAATACGTGAATATGGTGCGGATTCATTCACTAGAGAGGTGAACGATAGACTACAAGGTGACTGGGAGTTTGAGCAAGATGAGCTAAGAGATGATGTTGTTTATCTTGAGCATCTTTTTTTACCACCAAGAACTGAACCTATTGAACCAAGACCTCAGCCTGAAATAGTAACAACTGAGCAATATATCGCCGAGTCTACCGTGATTGAGATTGGTATATATTCAGATGGTAGATTTGAGGCTACTTATGTTTGTCCTGAGTACATAGAAGACGCAATTGTTATAGTCGAGGGCACTGTGCAAGACGGTATCACCACAGCTGATTTTGACGGTTTCTACTAACAGCTGCTAATGGACACACAATAACATTCAAAATAAGTGCTAGATTAATAGCAAAGGCCTTCTAGCAGCCATGCACATGCATGCCACCAAGCTCAACGAGAATGTACGGCTAATCATCGCCCTAGCTTAGAAACAGCGTCCGCAGCAAGTTAACAGGCCTTGCCTATAATGAGAAAACCCCGCAATAGCGGGGTTTTCCATATGAGCTAAGGCTCAATACTAAGCAAGAAAGCTTTTAGCCAAGTAAGCTTAAGCCCAGCTGAGGACGGGTATTAGCCTGCATCAGCATAGAGGCTGCAGCCTGCTGAATGATTGACTGCTGTGATAAGTTGGCAGATTCTTCAGCAAAATCAGCATCACGAATACGTGAGCGGGCGTCGGCTTCATTAGCAGCAACGTTAGACTGATTACGGATGCTTGATTCTAAACGGTTCTGGATCGCGCCAAGGTCGGCACGGGCACTATCGACCTGTGCAATCATTTTATCCATGTATCCGATTACTTCTTGGGTGTCCTTACTTGAAGTAAATGATACTGTAATTTTGCCGTTCGCGATGATAAAAGACTTATCAGCTGCTGCTGCATTTGCCATTTTATCATTAAGACCAGCGGCAGATGCAATCATGGAAAACATGTAGCTCTTAACTTGGAATTCGATGGTATCGCCCTTGTTCGAGCCAACTTGCAAAGTTAACTTACCAGCAGAATTTGCTTTTTTTGCAGCATTTGTAAATTCATAAATACCAGCGGCACTTTGGTATCCTTTTAAAATTTTCTTGCCGCCGTATGTAGTCTGATCTGCAATACGTGATATTTCATTAGCTAATGCAGAAGCTTCTTTTGAGAGAGCTGCACGGTCTTCTGCAGTATTGGTTCCGTTGGAGGCTTGGACTGCTAAGGTACGGATCTTCTGGAGCATACCAGACATTTCATCCATGCCTGACTCGATGGTCTGGGCAAGGGCTATACCGTCAGAAGCGTTACGATTTCCCTGATTTAATCCATTTATTTGGGATGTTAAGCGATCAGCGATCTGAAGGCCTGCTGCATCGTCCTTGGCGCTATTTATACGCATTTGATCTAGTAAACTATTCTTTGCATATTAAATACGCGATAAACACGTTGCAAAGGATAGAAATATGGCAACAAAAATTAAA